>JALYSE010000261.1 GCA_030854955.1 Fibrobacterota bacterium
GGGTATCCGCTTTGTGGGCGAACAGATTGTGCTGGATGCCCACGTTCTTTTCCGGAGTAAGGACATCGGTGCCGACGATAATGGCTTCCCATTTGTCGCGGGTGCCCGCGAAGGTATTCGCGATGACCTGAACGGCGCCCGTACCCGCCAATTGCAAACCCGTGCTATAGAACACGCTGGACCGAATTTCCACGCGGTTGGCGGAGCCGCTGGTACGGATTGCGATGGCCCGACCGACGCCATCGGGCGGAGTGCGGAAAAGACACCGCTCCACCAGCACTGAATCGGCAGCGATGTCCAGAAGCGGTTCGGTTCCCGTGGAAGAGTTATCGAGCCTCCAGAAATGGCAGCCTTTGATTTGGGAGGAATCCGCGGAAATGAGAACGGTGGCGATTGAGTTGGGTGATGCCGCTTTGCGGGCGAATCCCAAATCAGTCAACGTAGTCCAATTTCCGGCATCGACCGTGAGCAAGCGAGGCTTGGTGATGTCGTTTTCAACCAAGGTGAGGACTGAGTCGCCGAGCCCTACTCCGAACATGTTGGTAAACTTGCCAGTTCGATTGGTGACGAGAATATCGCCTATGATTTTAAGGGTATCGCCACCGGTGTACTTGAGGCGAACGGTGATGGTCTGGTCGAGGCAGCCTCGGATATGTTCGTTGATAGCACCCGCGGCGGCGGGGGTGTAGGGCGAGGCCGTGACCGTAAAAGTGGAGTCCAGGCAAGCCGCCGAGGCTGACTGGACTGTAATCAGCGTCAAAGCCAATCCAAATAGGAAATTCCGCATACCTAATGATCCCTTCACCGCTATCCTTGCAGTTGGAAAAAGACGAGGTCCCCATCCCTGATCGAATCCGGTCTCACCGGTATTCGATGAGAATGTGCCCTAATTATCGCAATTAACTCGAAAAAATAGTAACGCGCCATGGCAAAAAGTAGTTTCTTTATTAAATTTGAAGGTGTTGGTGTGTTCGTCTAGTGGTTAGGACGCTGCCCTCTCACGGCGGAAGCAGGGGTTCAACTCCCCTACGCACTACCAGTCTCGGAACGGGGACGCTCCTCTGGGAGCGTCCCTTTTCTTCCCCCCTCCGGATGGTATTATTCCTCCCGAAAGCCATTTTCCATAATCTATCCAAAAGCTTGCGTAAAATCCCCGTAAATCCTATTTTTCCCCCACAATAATGGGATTTACGCATCCTCAGTCCATTCCGGCCCAGCCCGGTTCCAAAACACCCTCCCTCCTACCCCAAGGTTAAGGATACATGGAAAACTTGTTGGCGATGATTCTGGCCGGCGGCCAAGGTTCCCGGCTTCAGCCTTTGACCAATGACCGAGCGAAACCTGCCGTCCATTTTGCCGGAAAATACCGCGTTATCGACTTCGTTCTCAATAATTTCGTCAATTCCGGCTTTTACCAGATTAAAATCCTAACCCAATTCAAGTCCGATTCCCTCAATCGCCACGTTTCCCAAGCGTGGGACCTAAACCGGAACCTGGACCAATTCGTGGACTTGGTCCCGGCCCAGATGCGCATCGGCAACTCTTGGTACATGGGCACGGCGGACGCCATCTACCAAAACGTAAACCTGATCCGGGACGTCCGGCCCGACCACGTGGCCGTTTTCGGGGGCGACCACATCTACAAGATGGCCGTCAACCAGATGCTCCAATACCACATCTCGAAAGGCGCCCTCGCAACGATCTCCTGCATCCCGGTTCCTCAGGACGAGGCCCGGGATTTCGGCGTGGTGGAAGTGGACGACTACGGCCGCATGATCGGCTTCGAGGAAAAGCCCAGTCGCCCCAAATCCATGCCCGGCCGGCCCGGCTGGTCCCTGGCGTCGATGGGCAACTATATGTTCAACAGCAAGTTTCTGGTGCGCGAACTGCTCTCCGACAGCAAATTGGCCAATTCCCACCATGATTTCGGCAAGGACATCCTTCCCTCCATCTATAACCATCATCCCGTCTACGTGTATGATTTCAATGAGAACCGCATCAAAGGCGAAAACGATGCCAGCCAGGGATACTGGAAGGACATCGGGACCCTGGAGGCTTTCTATGAAGCCAATATGGACTGCTGCGCCGTCTCCCCGATCTTCAACCTCTACAACAACAAATGGCCTCTGCGTACCATTAACTGGAACCTGCCTCCTGCCAAATTCGTATTTGGCGAAAGCGATCCGGAAGGCCGCAAAGGCATTGCCCTCGATTCCATCGTTTGCGAAGGCTGCATCTGTTCCGGTGGTCGCGCCATCCATTCGATCCTGTCTCCCGGCTGCCAAATCCACAGCCATGCCTTGATCACGGACTCCATCCTGTTCCCCAACGTAGACGTGGGCCGCGGCGCACGCATCAACCGGGCCATCATCGAAAAGGGGATTAAGATTCCACCGGGATTCGAAGTGGGCGTAAACCTCGACAAGGATCGGGAGCGTTTCCATGTGACGGATACGGGCATCGTAGTAATCGCCAAAGATACCGTGATAGAAGGGTAAGTGCGTACATTATGAACCCCTCCATCTTCCGCGAATACGATATCCGCGGCCTGCATCCCCAAGACCTCACACCGGAAACGGTCCGCAGAATCGCCATGGCCTTCGGCACCATCCTGAAAGAGCGGGGACTCAGGAAAATATCCGTGGGCGGCGACGTCCGCCTGCACACCCCGGAAATCAAGGAAGGTTTCATCGCGGGGGTGAACGCGACCGGCATCGATGTGGTGGACATCGGAATCATCACCTCTCCCCTATGCTATTTCAGCGCCTTCCACCTTGAGATCGACGGCTTCGCCATGATCACAGCCAGCCACAATCCCAAGGAATACAATGGGCTCAAGCTCGGCATCGGCAAGACCACGATTTTCGGATCCGACATCGTGGATATCAAGGAACGCGCGGCCAAAGGCGTCTTTGCCAGCGGCAGCGGCAACCGCGAAGCCCTGGACATCACCGAGGATTACATCAAGTGCCTGGAGTCGAAGTTCAAGCTTTCCAAGCCCATCAGGATCGTGCTCGATCCGGCCAACGCCACTGGCGCGCTGTTCGCTCGCGAAGTCTACCGTCGCATCGGCGCGGAAGTCATCGCCATCAATGACACCGTAGACGGACGCTTTCCCAACCATCATCCGGACCCGACCATCTGGGAAAACGTGGTGGAGCTTTCCGAAAAGGTGAAATCCACCGGGGCCTTGGTGGGCATCGGACTGGACGGGGATTCGGATCGCATCGGCGTGATCGACGAAAAAGGGAACCTGATTCCCGGCGATCTGCTCACCCTCATCTATGCCAAGGACATCCTTAAGACCTTGCCCGGTGCCAAGATCATCTATGAGGTGAAATCTTCCATGGCGCTGGAAGAGGAAATCACCAAGGCCGGCGGCCGGCCCATCATGTGGAAGGTGGGCCACTCCCTGCTCAAGAAGAAAATGTCCGAAGAGAACGCGCCCCTCGCCGGCGAAGTCAGCGGCCATGTTTTTTTCGCCGACAAATACTTCGGATACGATGACGCCATCTATGCGGGCTGCCGGTTTCTGGAAATCCTGGACAAGACGGGCAAAACGCCTTCCGCGCTCCTCGAGGGCGTACCGAAGTATTTCAACACTCCGGAAATCCGTTGCGAATGCAAGGACGACGAAGAAAAGTTCCGCATCGCCCAGATGGCGATCGAATACTACACGAAAACCGCCAAGGTAATCGCCATCGACGGTGTGCGCATCCTGTTCCCCGACGGCTGGGGCCTGGTGCGGGCATCCAATACGCAGCCAAGTCTGGTCACGCGCTTCGAAGGCGTGACGCAGAAGCGCTGCGACGAAATCAAGGACGCTATCCTTTCGAAGCTTCAGGAGTTCGGGGAAATCAAGATCGGATCTTCTCACTGAAAATCGGTAGGCCGGCGCGAGTGCGCGCGGGCCCATTCCCTTCCAGTTCCGGTGATGGGAGGCTTTGGAGACGGCTCCGGATTTCCGATCAGTTCTTGTAGTCGAGACCCTGTACGACTTCGACGGCATCCTTGCCGTTGAGTTCGCGGAAGTCCATGTCGCGGCCTTCGTAGCCAGAAATGTTGGCCAGTAGCTTGTGGAGGTTGTCGAAGAATTCCGCGATGGTATTCGAGCGGAGCACGTCCGTGCGGCCGCCTTTAGAGTTGGGCAGGCATTTGAGCACGCGGGCGCCCATCTGCTTGAGCTTTCCGAGCACGCGGCCCTCGATATCCTGTTCTTCGCGCAGCAGGTCCAAATACAAGGAGAAAAGAGCAGCGTGCTCCTCCAGGGTCGGCTCCTTGGGGGCCTTGCCTTCGAACAGATCCGCGACTTGGTTGAAGATCCAGGGGTTGTGCATGGCCCCGCGACCCACCGCGACGCCGTCCACGCCGTAGCGTTCCAGCTTTTCGATCACGTCCTCGACCTTGAGGATGTCCCCGTTGCCGATGACGGGGACGGTTCCGCAGGATTTGGCCAAGGCGATGAGGTCCCAGTTGGCCAGCCCTTTGTAGCCTTGCTGGCGCGTGCGTCCGTGGATAACCAGGGCTGCCGCGCCCTCGCCTTCCACCACCTTCTGTGTCTCCAACAGGTTGATCTGGTCTTCAGCCCAACCCACCCGTACCTTGACGGTTACTGGGATCTTTACGGTCTTTTTGACCTGGGCGATGATTTCCTTGAGGTTGCCGAGATCGCGCAACAGACCCGAACCTCCACCCCTACGTACGACTTTAGGGGCGGGGCAGCCGCAATTGATTTCCACGAAATCAGCGCCCGCCTCTTCGACCATGGCCGCACCCCAGGCCATCTTATCGGCTTCGCCGCCGTAGATCTGCACCGTAAAGGGCCGTTCCTCGGGTGCGAACGCCATCTGCCGGCAGATGCGGGGGTTGAGGCGCGTAAGGCCTTCTACGGTTATGAATTCCGAGACCAGCAGGCCGGTTCGCCCTCCGGAGAGGCGCGAGATGAGGCGACGGAATGAGATATCCGTAACGCCCGACATGGGTGCCAGGTAAACATTGGGAAAGATGTTTTTCCCGCCAACCCCGTAGCTTCGGGTGACTCGGGAGGCCCTGTCCACCAGGGATAGCGGGTTGGCCGCGATCATGGCGGAAGGGCGTTCAGGAACCGGAAAGCCCGGGCCTTAGGCCTCGCCTCCGTAAAGCGGGAACTTGTTCGACAACTCCCTGACCTGGGAACGGATGGACTGGAGCTTGGCTTCGTTGCCGTGGTTCTTCACGGCCTCATCGATGAGGCTCGCGATGAGAACGGACTCGTCGGTGCCCATGCCGCGTGTGGTGAGGGAGGGCGTGCCCAGACGGATGCCCGAGGGATCCATCGCCTTGCGGGTATCGAAAGGAATGGTGCTCCGGCTGCACGAGATACCCACGTGCTCCAAGGCCACTTCGGCGATCTTGCCGGTGATTTCCTTGCTGCGCAGGTCGACCACCATGAGATGGTTGTCCGTGCCGTCGGTGAGTATCTTGTATCCGCGATTCATCAGTTCGCTGGCCATGGCCTGGGCATTCCTGATGACCTGGCGCGCGTAGTCGCGGAAGGCCGGAAGCAAAGCCTCCTTGAAGCAAACGGCCTTGGCGGCGTTCACGTGATCATGGGGACCCCCTTGGATGCCGGGGAACACCGAGCGATCGATGTCCTTCTGGAACCTGGCCTTGCACATGATGATCGCGCCGCGCGGTCCGCGTAAGGTCTTGTGGGTCGTGGTGGTCACGATGTCGAAAATCGGCACCGGGTTTTCCAGGGCTTTGCCGGCGATGAGGCCGGCGATATGGGCGATGTCCCCGAAGGTAACGGCTCCCACTTCATCCGCGATGGATTTGAATGCCTTCCAATCGATGTCGCGCGAGTAGGCGGAAAAGCCGGCGATGATCATCTTAGGACGCTCGCGCAAGGCCACTTCCCGCACTTTGTCCATGTCGATGCGCTGGGTCTTTTCGTCCACCTCGTATTGGGAGAAGGTGTAGTTGAGGCCGGAGAAGTTGACGGGGTGACCGTGGGAGAGATGGCCGCCATGATCGAG
>JALYSE010000050.1 GCA_030854955.1 Fibrobacterota bacterium
AGACACGGAGGGGTTCCTCTTCATCGAGGGGCGAAGCAGGGATTTCATCAAGGTGGGAGGAAACCGGGTGGGAGCCAAGGAGATCGAGGATGCCATTCTGGAATGGGACGGTGCCCTGGAGGCGGCTGTGATCGGGGTGGAAGACTCTCTCCTCGGCGAGGTCCCGAAGGCCTTTGTGGTGCTTAAGGAGCAAGGGGGGCAATGGGATCTGGAAGGTCTCAAGACTTTCCTGAAGGCCAGGATTCCAACTTTTAAACAACCGAAATACTTTCAGACCCTGGATGCACTCCCGATGAACGGGTCCGGCAAGTTGATGAAGGCGGAGCTCCGGAAACTTTAATTAGCTTATTGGGCAACAGCGACACGAAAGCGAGACAAAATGGTCATTCAAGACGAAGAACTCAGGGGCAAAATCCGGGAGTACATGCTGGCAAACTTCGTGTTCGGCGATTCGCGAGCCGGGTTCAAGGATGGGGACTCCTTTTTGGACGGCGGGATTGTGGACTCCACCGGGGTCCTGATGGTCGTGGAGTACGTCCAGGAAGCCTTTCTGATCAAGGTCGAGGACGTTGAGATGATTCCCGAAAACCTCGATTCCATTGACAACCTTGTTGGCTTTATCCGTGGTAAGCTTCCGGCCTGAAGACTGCGGACCGGTCGATTCGTCGTCTTCTCGCTACCTCCTCGCTACCTCCTCGCCACCTCCTCAAAAAGGACCCCATGCAAAAAAAACCGCTCTCCAAGGACCTGCTTGAAATTGATTGCAGCGCCGAGGCCGATCGCCTGGCTGCGCTCCTTGTTGATATGGTAAGAGGATGCCGACGACGGGGCCTGGTGGTGGCTCTCTCTGGAGGCATCGACAGTTCCCTGACCGCCGCCCTGGCCGTCAGGGCCATGGGCAAAGAGCGGGTCTATGGCCTGCACATGCCGGAAAAGGATTCTTCTCCCGAAACGATCGGGCTCAGCCGCAGCGTCTCTGATCGGTTCGGGTTCGATTCGGAGGTGGAGGAGTTGACCCCCGTGCTCGAGGCACTGGGCTGCTACCGCCGTCGCGACGATGCCATACGCACGGCCGTGCCGGAGTATGGTGAGGGCTGGAAGAGCAAGATCGTGCTTCCCAAAGTGGCTGAAAGCACGGGAATCAATTTCTACTCCGTCGTGGCCCAGGATCCCTCCGGCCGCAGGGTCAAGGCACGTCTGCCCCTCAACGGTTACTTGGGCGTGGTGGCCGCCACCAACTTCAAGCAGCGCATCCGTAAGACCTTCGAATATTACCATGCCGACCGCTTGAACTATGCCACCACCGGAACGCCGAACCGTCTAGAATACGACCAGGGTTTCTTCGTGAAGCTAGGGGACGGTGCCGCCGACGTGAAGCCCATCGCCCACCTCTACAAGACCCAGGTTTACAAGATGGCGGAGTTCCTGGGTGTGCCCACAGAAATCTGCCGCCGACCTCCCACCACGGACACCTATTCCCTGGAGCAGGGGCAAGATGAGTTCTATTTCTCCCTTCCCTACGATCTCATGGACATCTGCCTCTATGCGAAGAACAACGATTACTCCGCAGCCGAAGCCGCCGCCGTCGCGGGACTCACTCCCGATCAGGCTGCGGCCGTCTATAAGGATATCGATGCGAAGCGAAGAGCCACTCGTCATCTGCATGCGGGCCCCGTCCTTTTAGGGACGGTGCCGGAGGTAGAACATCGGTGATCATTCTTTCGTGAACGCTACGCTGGTGACAATGGAAAGCTTGGAGGACGCCACGGCCCGCTCCGCGAAGAAAAAGTCGAGGGGATATTTCCCCTTGTCCGTGAGGCCCAGCTCGTCAAGCCAAACTGTATCGCGTTGGGCGGCATGGATGCCCCCCAAGTCGACTACGCGCGTTCCATTGATGAAGGCCCATAGGTCGTCGTCTCCCTCGAAGGCGACGTACTGGCCTTTGTCCTGTAAATAGACAAAAAAGGTGTGAAACTCCATGGTGAACCCATAGTTGTGGGTCGACAGATCGATTCCATCCCTGCTGCCGGTCTGCAAGTGGCCGAAGATATTTTCACCCAGCACCTTGTATTCGGCCCCTTTATCAATTGGAAAGAAGCGGTTATTGCGAAAGGCGTAGATCCCGCCGGCTTCCTTCCCGAAGGTCAGGGTCACCAGGAAAGAACGGTTTACCGAGGATTCCTTGTCGTTGAACCAGTCCGTGAACCGCAGCGCCGGATCGAAGCATTTGCCGATTGGCACCGGCAGTCCCGACTTGAGCGCGGGCCCGCGATTATCATAGGGGAAGCCGGGATCCTCCGCATCATTGGTGATGAGCGACTCTTCCACCGTATTCACGCCTGCATCCTGGGCATCACAGGAGCTCTTCCCTTGGTTGAAATGCGGGTGGGCGGCTTCGGTCAGGACGGAAAAACCTTCATTGATGTCCCGCACCTTGGCGGTTATGGAAATATTTTCATCTTTCTCTTCACCGAACCCCAGAGAGGACACCAGCTTTCCGCAGCCCGTGAAAAATAGGGTACAACAAATAACAACGGGGTACAAACCGCTTTTCAGCATATACGTTCCTTTGTGGACAGGCCTCGCGTGCCCTCCCCTACTCCCTGCCACGGGAGAGGTCTGCGGGCGTTCGCGTCCAAGTGAAAATACGTCTTGAGCGGAACGGTGGGATTTTTTTTGTCCCGGAATCCTTACGGAATTATCCCCATTGTTTTCCAGGTTGTCCGGAATCGGGGCGCAAAATGGGAAAACGGGGCTAAGGCGAGCGGAGGCGGAGCCAGAAAGGCTCCGGCCCTCAGCGGATTTGTTTGGAGGTGGAACCCTTGGCGGCCAGGATCGAATCGACAGCTTTCAGGAAGTTCGCCGGGGTGAAGGGCTTTTGCAGGGCGGAAGCCGTTTTTTGACGGAGTTCCTCGGCGACCTGTTCTTTGGCCGCGGCGTTGGTCGTCAGATACAGGATCTTGGCGGCAGGATTCTTCTGCCTCACGACCTCGGCCAATTCAAGGCCGGAGTTGGGCTCCATCTTAACGTCAGTGACCAGCAGGTTCATCTTTGAAGGGAACATGTTCAGGATTTCCATGGCTTTGACGCTGCCTTTGGCTTCGAGGACATGATGCCCCTTTTGCCTTAGGACGGTGGAAATAAACATCAGGACGGTGGCGTCGTCATCGACTGCCAATATGGTTTTCGGTGATATTGAGTTCATGCACCTTTCGGGGTTGTATCGGAAGGCCCAATTTACAAACCATTCCTTTCCTTGCCATCCGGATAGAACCTCTACTGGCCGTCAAATTGGAGTAAAGCTCCCAGAAAAAACCAAACAGATCAAATTCCGTCCCCAACCCGCGCACTGGACACCGCCAAAATAGAAACCAGGCAAATCCGGGCTCTTTCGGCTTCAGGTGGGGTACGGGAGAATTTGCCAAGGTGGAAACGGAAATGAAGGGGTATTTAAAGGAGTTGGGTCGGTGAACCGCCAGGCCACTGCCTAGCGATCAGTCCTTGCCGGCCAATTCCAGGATCTTGGCCGGTATCGCCTGCAAAGGCAGGATATGATCCACGCCGCCCCTGGAAACGGCTTCTTTGGGCATGCCGTAAACCACGCAGCTGGCTTCATCCTGGGCGATGTTCTCGGCTCCGGCATCCTTCATCTCCTTCATTCCGCCGGCGCCATCGGATCCCATTCCCGTTAGGATGACGCCCACGGCGTTCCGGCCCGCGAAGCGCGCAACCGAACGGAACAGGATGTCTACCGACGGTCGATGCCGGGAAACGAGAGGCCCCGATTTCACGCGGGCTTGGTAGACCGCGCCCGAGCGATCCAGAAGCAGGTGGAAATTGCCGGCCGCGATGATGGCCCTGCCGGGCGATATCGTGTCACCATCCCCCGCTTCTTTGACCTCGATGGCGCAGAGGGTTTGCAGGCGCTCCGCGAAGGAGCGGGTGAAGTGCTCCGGCATATGCTGGACGATGACGATCCCGGGGGAGTTGGAGGGTAGCGATGTGAGGATGTATTCTAGCGCCTGCGTGCCTCCGGTGGAAGCCCCAATGGCGACGATCTTATGCGTGGTCTTGGCCAAGGATAGCCTGGCCTGGGCCGGGGGCTTCTTCAACGCGAGGGTTTTGCCGACGGGTGTCCGCGCGGCCGCTTTCACCTTATCCCTGATTTCCATGGCGAGATCGCCGACCGAATACGCGGCGCCCGGCTTGCACATCACTTCCACGGCCCCCAGGTCCATGGCCTCCAGCGCCATTTCGCCGCCCTTGGGCGTCAGAGAGGAGATGATCACCACGGGCATGGGATGGTGCTTCATCAGCTTCCGCAGGAAGGTCAGGCCATCCATTCGCGGCATTTCGATGTCCAAGGTGATGACATCCGGCTTCAGGCGAATGATTTCATCGCGGGCCACGAAGGGGTCGGGAACCGCGCCCACCACCTCAATCTCGGGATCACTGGACAGTACCCGTGAAAACACCTCCCGGACAAGGGCGGAGTCGTCCACCACCAGGACCTTGATCTTGCCGGTTCCGTTCAACATGGGAGTCCCTTCGGCATCAGTGGTTTTCGGACTCTGTCACCTGGAAGCGCAGCAAGGCGGCGTGGCCTTCCACATCGAACCCCAAGGCTCCCGGCATGTCCGCCAAAGCGGTCCAATCCGCTCCGGAAACCGGATGGACCTTGGGAATGGAAAGATCAAATACAGGCTCTTCGCCCGCCAAGGCGGTCAGCATGTGCCCGCACACCACGTTCAGGATTTCCTTGAAGGAATCCTCGGCGTACTTGGCGACATCCGGATCGTCAGCATCCTTGCCCAGGAAGTTCGCGGCGATCTCGATCTCCGCATCCTTGGGAAGAGCAAGGGAAAGACTTCCGCCGAAGGGACCGTGGAAGGACATGCGCGCCTCCACCCAGTCGGCGCTTCCGTCCATCTCCCCGATGGGCATAGCTTCCGCGAAAAGGAAAACCTGTTTTTCCAATACCCGGGAAAAGACTTCGCGCACCAATTCAGATGAAGCTTTCATGTATTCATTTCCCCATGATCTCGTCGATAGTTGATTTCAGGCCTTCGGGCGTGAACGGTTTGCGCAGAAAGGCCGCAATGCCCGAATCCATTAGGGCTTTGATGCGCGTGGCGCTCCCCTCGGTGGAAACGATGACGACTGGAATCTTCTTCGTGTCTTCGTCCGCCTTCATGCGTTTCACCAATTCTACGCCTCCCATGACCGGCATATTGATGTCCGCGAATACCAGGTCCACCCATTCCCGATCCAGGATCCCCAGGGCCTCCTCGCCGTTGCAAGCCGTGAATAGGGTTTTCACCTCCGTACCCGACATTTCAATCGCCTTGGCGATCACCGCCCTAACCGTTTCCGAATCGTCCACTATCAGGATATTGTAGGCCATCAGATTTCCCGCTCCCCGCCGTTCATTTTGAGAACGGTCTTTCCCGTGGCCAAATCCAGCGACATGGTCCTGGGAACCGAGCCCCCCACGTCTTCCCCAGATATGAGGATGTTGTTCTTCCAAAGCATCTTGCGCACCACGGTATTGTTCCTCTCGCCGATGTTGAAAATGCCCTTATCATCCATGATATGGGATCCTCCGGCCACCTTCGCCACCAACGTTTTCCTTTGGGCGCCCAGGTCGAAAAGCGTCTGTAGGAAAGCGGAAACGCCAGAATCGATGAACATGAACGGGTTGGCTTCCGCCTTAGCGGCGTCGATCTTGGATAGGGGGAGCATGCAATGCACAAGTCCGCCGATCTTTTTCTCGGAATCGAAAAGGGTGAGCCCGATGCAGGATCCCAAGGAATACGTGATGATCACGTCCTCCGGTTGGGTCGAGTACCGCATATCGGCTACGCCTACGATGATTTTCACCTAGCGCGCCTTGACGTATACGGAAGGATTGACGGTTTCGAAATCGACCGATATCCCGTTCAGGCTCTCAGAGTGCCCTACCATCAGGTATCCGCCCGGTTTCAACAGGCGGTGGACTTCGGAGAGCAGCCCCTGGCGGACCTGGTTGTCGAAATAGATCATGACGTTCCGGCAGAGAACCACGTCCAAGGGGCCTTGCATGGGAAAGGGAGGCGAGGAAAGGTTGAACCTGCGGAAAACGATCCGCCGTCGCAATTCCTCTTTTACGCGGTAGGTCGGTTCGCCCCGGGCCCCCAGGCGCTCGAAATATTTCCCGCGCAGGGCGGCGGAAACCCCCGCCAGCTTGGACTCGAGGTATTCGCCTTGAGCGGCCTGGTCCAGCACCTTTGTGGAGATGTCTGTGGCCAGGATTTTGAGATCCACATCCTTCCCGCCCAGCACTTCCGCCAGGGTTATAGCCAGGGTGTAGGGCTCCTCCCCCGTCGAGCACGCCGCAGACCAGAAGCGGAATCGCCGTTGCCCCGCCTTGAGCCATCCCTCGAAGAGCTCGGCGATGACCTGGAAATGGAACGACTCACGGAAAAAACTGGTGACGTTGGTGGAGATGGCGTCCAGCAAGTGGACGAGCTCCTCTCCCTCCGGATCCTGTTTCACCATTTTCAGGTAGGACTTGAAATCATCCACCCCCACGAGGCGCATCCGCTTGCCGATCCGCGCACTCACCAGGGCTTCCTTGCCCTTACCCAGATTGATCCCGCTCACCTCATAGACCAGGGTGCGGAATTCATCGTAACTTTTGGTATCCAGGTTCATCTCAGCCGACTCATTTGATGTGGGAGACTGTCAGAAATCCTTCATCTCATCATCGTTGAGGGGTATTACGGACTCGGCATTTCCAGACCGGGCCATAGCCAAGGAATGTCCGTTCCGGGATTTTCCGTTAGACGTCACCGGGCTCCAATCATGCTTGGCATGGGCTTTAGCGGACCCCGACTTGGCGTATTTAGGTGCCGCAGCCTGGTGGTTCTGCGCCTGCGCGGCCTTTCTCGCCGGGGCCTGCCGCTGCTGCGGGCGCCGAACGGACCCTTCGGAAGCTCCGGTTACGATGCCGACCAGGGTATTGACCATATCGTTCAACTCGTTGGCCTGTGCCGACAATTCCTCAGAGGCCGAGGCAGTTTCTTCTGCGTTCGCGGCGTTCGACTGGGTGAGCTTGTCCATTTGGGTCACGGCGGTGCCGATCTGCTCGATGCCCTTCGCCTGTTCCATGCTGGCGCTCGAAACCTCGCCAATCAATTGGCTCAGGCGGGAAACGCTTTCCACGATCTGGGTCAGGATGGTCGCCACTTCCTGGGAAACCTGGACGCCATTGTCCGCGTTCTTCTGAGATTGTTCGATGAGCGAAGACGTATTCTTGGCCGCCTCGGCGCTCCGTTGCGCCAGGTTGCGGACCTCTTCGGCCACCACGGCGAAGCCCTTGCCGGCATCGCCCGCGCGGGCCGCCTCTACCGCGGCGTTGAGCGCGAGCAGGTTGGTCTGGAAGGCGATTTCATCGATGGTCTTGACGATTTTCGCGGTCTGGTCGGAGGATCCCTTAATCAAGAGGATGGCCTCGCTCATGCGGGTCATGGCGGTGCGGCTCTTTTCCACGGACTGGCGCGTTTCACCCACCATCAGGTTCGCCTGCTTGGCGTTGTCGCTGTTCTGCTTGGTCATGGAAGACATCTCTTCCAGAGACGCGGATGTTTCCTCCAGGGAGGATGCCTGTTCGCTGGCGCCTTCGGCCATTTGCTGGCTGCTCTGGCTCACCTGGCCGGAAGCGGATGAGACCTGCTCGCTGCCTTCGGTAAGACTGTTGATCACCTTGGTCAGGGCCGAGGAAATGGAACGGCTGAGGAAGATGCCGATGGCCCCGCCGATGCCGATGGCCAGGATCAGTCCGATGATGATTCCGGATTCCGCGGAGGAAACACCTTCCTGGATCCGGGCGGATTGCTTGTCGGAATTTTTGATGTTGAAATCGATCAGATCGATCAGCGTCTTTTCATATTTCGAATAGGCGGGACGAAGCTGGGACTTCAACTCTTCTTCGGCTTCCTTTCGCTTTCCCGCTTCGGCCAGAGCGAGGACCATTTTGAGGTTTTTCCTGAATTCAGCCAGGGGACCCTTGGTCAGTTCATAGAGCTCCCGATCCTCCGGCAAGGTGATGGTGGCCTCGTAGTCCTTGCGGGCCTTTTCCACCAATTCGACATTGGCCTTGATTTTCTCCATTTCGACCGCCACCTCGGCCTTGGTTTCGGCGAGGATGGACACCAGGGTCCACCGCATATTATCCTTGGCCAAGGCGTTGACCTTATTGATGGAAATGACGCCAGGCAGGCAATCCTTGGTGATCGCGTTCGCCGCCCCTTCGATCACGACCAGCCGGGTATAGGCGAAAATGCCCAATGCGGCCGAGACTGCCAGTACGCAACCGAATCCCAAGTACAATTTCGCGCTTAGTCCTAATCCTTTGAACATTGTTCAGCCCTTTTCTTCGGTTGAGTTTTTCATATTCTGCACCGTCGCCAATTCATCGCTGGCCAAAACCTTGTCCACATCCAACAGCATGACCACCTTTTGGGCCACCTTGCCCATGCCCAGGATGAAATCCGTATCCACCTTGGAGCCGAAGGAAGGAGATGCCTCTATCTGATCCGCCAGAACATTGAGGACTTCCGAAACCTCATCCACGATCAGCCCCATGATTACGGAGCCGCCGTTCAATGCCACCTGAACCACGATGATACAGGTACGTTCAGTATCCTCCTTGGATTCCAGTCCGAACTTGAGTCGCAAGTCGATAACGGGTATAACCTTTCCCCGCAGATTGACGACCCCGCGCACGAACGCCGGCGTCCGAGGCACCCTGGTCACCGGCATCAGCCCGATGATCTCCTGCACCTTGAGAATCTCGATCCCATATACTTCCTTGCCCAGGTTGAAGGTCAGGTATTTTCCCGCCTTGGCCTTGAGCTTCGAGGTCATTCCATCCATCACCGTAGTATCTACCGCCATTGCCGTCCCTTTCTTTTCAAGGCTGCGCCACTTCCATGTGCAGGGTTTTCATCAAACCATCCACATCCAGGATCATCCCTACATTGCCGTCCGAAAGGATCGCGCCGCCGGTAAGGCCCGCGATGTTCTTGAACGACTCGCCCAACCCCTTGATCACGATCTGTTGCTGTCCCAGCAGTTCGTCCACCGGGATTCCCAGCTTTTTTCCGTCCGATTCCACGATCACGGCCAAACGGCTCCATCCCGAGGATTCAAAGCCAGGAAACACATCCCTGAGGCGCATGAGCGGAACCATCTCGTCCTGCAATTTCAGCATCTCGCCTTTGTCCACCACCGTAAAGATTTCCTCCTTGACGAGCGGGACGATGCGTAAGATGGACAAGGTGGGGAAAATGAACCGTTCCTTACCCAGGCGGACAATCATACCGTCGATGATGGCCAGAGTCAGGGGCAGCCAGATGCTGAAGGTGGTCCCCAACCCGGCCTGGGACTGGATATCTATCCTGCCGCGCAGTTCCCCCACGTTCCGTTTGACCACGTCCATGCCCACGCCGCGGCCGGAGGTTTCCGTGACCACCTTGGCAGTGGAGAATCCGGGCTCGAAGATGAGCTGCCAGACCTCACGATCCTCGAGCACGGTATCGGCCTTGATCAAGCCGTTTTCCCTGGCCTTGTTCAGGATGGCCTCGCGGTTGAGCCCGCGTCCGTCGTCCTGCAACTTGATGCAGATGTTGCCGCCTTTTTGGAAGGCGCTCAGACTCACGCTGGCGGCGGCAGGCTTGCCCGCAGCGGTCCTATGGGCGGAATCCGTCTCGATTCCGTGGTCGATGGCGTTCCGCACCATATGCACCAAGGGGTCGCCGATTTTCTCCACCACGGTCTTGTCGAGCTCGGTCTCGTCCCCCAAGGTAATGAATTCGATGGCTTTTCCCTGTTTTTTGCCCAGGTCGCGCACGAGGCGGGCCATTTTCTGGAATACGGGCCGGATAGGCACCATCCGCAGGGAGGTTCCCATCTGCTGCAGACCCCGGGTGATCTTGTCCAAGTGGGCCAGGCGCTGCGCCATGATGGGCGAAACCTTGCCGCGCAGTTCCGTCGATTGGACGATCATGGATTCGGCGATGACCAGTTCGCCGATGGCATCCAGAAGCCGATCGAGCCTGTCGGCCTCTACCTTCACCGTCTCCTTGACCGCGACGACCGTCCGGTCCGTCTGCGACTCTTCACCTGCGGCCTTTTGGCTCCGTAACGCCTGCGATACGGCTTGCGCCGAGACTTTTCCTTGGCTGACGAGAAGTTCTCCCAACCGGGGGCCGCCCTCGTTATCCCCTTGGGACGCCAGGGTGTCCTGGATGACCTGGGGAGACACGGCGCCGGTTTTGACGAGAATCTCCCCCAGCTTGGAACCTGGGGTGGATTGGGAAGGATTTGCGCCAAAGGATGCCGGAGGCTCATTCCCGGCCACCGCGCCACGGACCTTTGCCAGCAGGGTATTCCAGATATCCACCTGAGCCTGGGTGGCTATCCCGTTCTGCGGATTCTGAAGGACGGAAATCAGTTTGCGCAAAGCGTCGACCGATTCCAGGAAAAGATCCACCAGATGGCCTGAGGTGGCCAACTTTCCGCTCCGGACCATGTCCAGGAGGGTTTCCACCTCGTGGGCCAAGGTGCGTATGCCTTCCAATTCCAGAAAGGCGGCGACGCCCTTCATGGAATGGAACGCCCTGAACACGGCATTCATGGCGTCCTGGTTTTGCGGATCCGTTTCCAAGCACATGATTTTCAAATCCGCCGTTTCCAGATGATCGCGGGATTCGGCGATGAAATCGGTCACGATATCGCGGTCCGCCCCTTCGGGGATTTCCACCCAGGCGGATAGGGAAAGCCTCCCGGATAGCGCCGCATCGGACTCTTCCGCCGGGACCGGCATCAGTTTCGTCCAAAGCGCATCAACAGGCGCCGGCGCGGGACCGCGATTGGAGTGGTACCGGAAAACCTGCAGGAACCAATCCTTGGATTCGAGCAGGAGATCGATTTTCGCGTTATCGAAGTTGCGGCCGAGGTAATCTTCCACGGCGTGGCAAAGCTTTTCAACTTCGGATAGGCCGAGCAGGGCCGATTCGCCCTTGACCGTGTGCAGGAGCCGGAGGATCTCCCGCATGGAGTCCATATCCTTCCGTTTCTCCCAGCCCAGGATCAGGGACTCGAAGTCTTCCATCACCCCGTCTTGTCTGGCGAGGAAATCGGAAAGGATTTTCTTGTCGATAAAGGGGGAAGGCAATTCCGTGGTGCCGCCCGTCTTTTCCTGGTCCCGGAAAATAGCGACCTCATCCGGGTCCCGGCCATTGACATAGACGTCCTGCAAGCCAGAGATCGTTTCGCCCAAAATCCTGTCCAGCGCCGTCCGATCCGGCCGTCCGGATGCGGTGAATTCCGTAATCAGGCGGCAGGCGCGTCTGGCCGCTTCGGCGACCGATTTCCGACCCTGTTCCGCCGCCATTGCCCCGATGGCGGCGAAGGTTTCCCCGATGGTTCCGGCATCCGGGCCGTCCCAAAGAACCAGGGATTCCGCCAGATGCTCGATATTCCCAAGAATATCCCGATTTTTCATTCCAACCTTTTGAGATTGCCGGTATTTGAGGTTCTGTAATTTGTACCCCGACTTTAAGGGGTGGAATTGCGGAGTGTCAATTTTTTTTCGACCACTGGAAGGATTCTCTACAATGGCCGGCTGCCATCCTTCCAGAAGTTCGCAAGGATGATCGAAAAACACTGGGGAGGTATCGTGACATAAGGTAAACCGGAAGATTTCCCTTGACTTCCATTCCAGGATAGGACCGATGAAGGAAGTCCCCAGGACAATCCGGAAGCATTTTCTGAGAATATTGAATTGGGTTAAGAACCGGGATAGCAATGGAATCCTGGAAGGGTTGAATTCCTTGGTACAGGCTGCCAAGTCCAAGGCACGCGGATACCGCACGCCGAAGGACTTGAAAGTCATAGCCTATCGGGTCACGGTCAAGCTCGACTTATCAAAGGTGAAACCAGCCATGGGTATATAACGGTTACCCACTCAAAGTGCGAAGACTTCGTATTCCAGGTTCAGGGCGCGGGAGTGAAAAGCAACCTGGGACGGACCTTGTCGGCAGCTACCGCGCGTACCCCAAGCAGATCGAACCAAGGTCCCATCCGTCCGGACCGCATCGGCCTGACCACCGGCCGCAAGAAATGAGTCGGGATTTCCGTTCCTGACATCCGCCCCGTCCTCAGGTAACCGCCGCGCCCGGTTGGCCACGCCGGCTTGTTGTCGCCCGCGCTGGCAACCGTCCATACCTGGACACCTCCCATGCCCACACCCACCACATTCTTGAGGCTGAGGACAATATCGAGTTTGCCATCGCCATCCACGTCCGCGAGGGTGGGAGCGGTCATACTGCCGCGCTTGTCAAGGGAGGCCTTGCGTTGCATGCGGCCATTGTTGTCGAGGATGGTGATATGTGAAACGAAGTTGTCGACGCTGTACGTGGTGAAGACGATCTCGGGAACGCCGTCTTGGTTCAAATCCCCGATGACGACTTCGGAAGCCTGGACCCAAGGCTCTCCCAGCCCATCATATTTGTATTTCCAAAGCTGGACCCCATCGGGGGAAAAGCCCCGGATAGTTCCGTCGTTGGAGGGCACCACGATTTCCGGACGCGCGTCTCCGGTGAGATTGGCAAGGGCCGGAACCGGTGCCGTCTCCAGGATTTTGTTGTAAGAGCCGGTGAAAATGGGCGCATCGGCGCACAGGGGCTTTTCGAATCCCTTCGCCCGCGTCATGTCGGGATGCACCACCCACAGGCAATTCCCATAGTTCGCGGTGTCGCCGGACTTCCTATGGATGGAATGGAGGATCACTTCAGATTTACCGTCCCCGTCCACATCGGCGAATACGGGGGGAGAGTGCGAGAAGTCATCCCGGTCGCTGGAGTCCGCACCCGTTCCTTGTTGCGCCAGGGCAAGGTCATGGAACATGGGGACGCTGGAAGCCCAGGGTCCCGCCGCGGCGAAGGACGTGTCGGCTGCGAAGGGTTTTCCATCGGCATGCATGATGCCGATATGGGACGAATCATAGCTGACGACGATCTCCGGCTTGCCATCGCCGTCCAAATCGGCGATGCCCAGGTTCTGGTTGAGGCCGCCATGATCGTTGCACTTCTCGCATCCCTTGGATTGGGGCCATCCGGGAACGGGCGCTCCGGCCAGGGTATAGGCCATTGTGGTTGGACCGAGCCCGCTTTTGGCGACTACGATTTCCATCTGCCCATCATTGTCGAGATCGGCGGCGGCAATGGCCCTGATTTCCCCGGCGGGTCCGGGAAAGGTCTGCGGCCAGCCGGCCATCAGTTTGCCCAAGTGATCGTAGACCGCGACCTTGTTCCCGAAGCCGATTGCGATTTCACCTTTGCCCTTGCCGTCCAGATCGCCTACCACCGGCCCGGCGTATTGACGATCGCTGCCGTGGACTTCATCCAGGGTGCCGTTCTGACCGGTGGCCGCCCGCCAGACATGTTCGCCTGCGGCGTTCCAGACATAGAGGACGCCATGGCGCGCCGCGATGATTTCGTTGGCACCATCGCCATCCAGGTCCCATACGACCGGCGAGGAATACCAGACTTCATCCCAACTGGCCGGCAGGGTGGTTTTCAAAACGGGGAGGGACACGCCCTCGGCGCGGAGCGACCCCGGGGTCAGGGCCGGGATTAGGCATAGGCAGGCGGCTGTGATTAAGGCGGCGGATACGAAGGAGCGCTGAGTCGTCGGTTCTTTTTCCATATGCAGAAATAAGAGTTCGACGGAGGGGTATGAAAGGATTTTCGACAGGAACCGGATTTCAGTGGCGTGGATTGACCGAAATGGGGTTGATTCTCCATCGGAATCCTTCGACTGCTAGGTTATAGGACGATCGTCCGGCGGACGCCATCGCCTATTTTACGGCCGCCCCACCATGAGGGGGAAGGAGATTGATGGTTGTGCCCGCGACCGCCGGGATTTTCTTTAAACCTGGGCTTTGCGCAAAATCCATGCGTCCTGAAAGGACATCCCGCGAGGTCCCGAAAGGTTTGATGATCCGGCTTCCACTCTCCACCTATAGGGTGCAATTCAACAAGGACTTTGGGTTCGCGGCGGCCCGCGCCATCGTCCCCTACCTGAGCGACCTCGGCATTTCCGACCTATACGCCTCCCCCATCTTCAAGGCCCGTGAGGCGAGCACCCACGGATACGACGTTGTCGACCACAGCGCCATCAATCCCGAACTGGGAACCACGGAGGAGATGGAGACTTTGTCCCAGGACCTGCGCGCGCGGTCGATGGGATGGCTCCAGGACATCGTGCCCAACCACATGGCCTACCATCCCGAAAACCAGTTGCTCATGGACGTGCTGGAGAACGGCCCCCACTCCCAATACATCAACTTCTTCGACATCGAATGGAACCATCACGACGAGAGTCTGAAAGGCAAGCTCCTGGCGCCCATCCTGGGAAGCTTTTTCGGGGAATGCCTGGAGAACGGGGAAATCACCCTGGAATTCAAGGAGCAGGGTCTTTCCACGCGGTATTTCGCGACGGTCTTCCCCATCAAGATCGAATCCTACTCCGACGTCCTGGCGGGCAACCTCAACCTGCTCCGCAAACGGATGGACCGCACGCATCCGGACTTCGTGAAACTGATGGGGGTTTTTTACATACTCAAGAGTCTGAACGACAGCAACGACAGTAGCGACAGTAACGACAGCGGCGAACGTTACGACCAGATCCGGTTCATCAAGTCCATGCTTTGGGAGCTCTACGAGTCCAATCCCGTCATCCGACTCTTCATGGACGAGAACATCCGCGTGTATAACGGATCCAAAGGCAATCCCGCCAGCTTCAAGAAGCTCTCGGCCCTTTTGGCGCAGCAGAACTATCGCCTGGCCTTCTGGCGCGTGGGGGTGGAAGAGGTCAACTACCGACGTTTCTTCGCCGTCAACGATCTCATCTCCCTGCGGGTGGAGGATCGCAAGGTTTTCGATCGCGTGCACCTGCTTCCCTTCCGGTTGCTGGCCGCGAACATATTCACCGGATTGAGGGTGGATCATATCGACGGCCTTTTCCATCCCCAGCAGTACCTCCAGCGCTTGCGGGAAGGGGCGCCGGAGGCGTTCGTAGTGGTGGAGAAGGTCCTGGCCGCGGGCGAGCCCCTCAAACCCAATTGGCCGATTCAGGGAACCACGGGTTACGATTACCTGATCGCCGTCAACAACCTTTTCTGCAATTCAGAAAATACCGATCGGATCGATGCGGCCTACCGCGGCTTTACGGGCATCCAGACTTCTTGCGGAACCCTGGCCAACGATGACAAGCGCCTCTTAATCGAAAAGGATCTCTACGGGGGTCTGGAAAACCTCGTGTACCAGCTCAAGACCATCGCCAGTCGGTTCACCCACGCCTCTGACTTCACCCTTTCCGGTTTTCGCCAGGCCCTGGAGGAGACCTTGGTTCACTTCCCAGTCTATCGCACCTATATCAACGAGGACGGCGCGGACGAGCGCGACCGGCAGATCATCGCCTGGACCATGGAAAAAGCGCGTGCCAGCCTCCCGAGCCATGTCCACGAAATCGACTTCATCGAGCGCATGCTGATGGCGCAGACCGTCCCTGAGTTCGGCAAGGACGAAAAGAAGAACGCCCTGGAATTCGCCATGCGCATGCAGCAATTCACCAGCCCGCTTATGGCCAAAGGCATAGAGGACACCTTCCTGTACGTCTACAACCGCCTCATTTCCCTCAACGACGTGGGGGGAAACCCAGACATCTTCGGTTCCACGCCGGAGGAATTTCATGCCTTCAACATGCAGCGGTTGGTCGCCTGGCCTCATTCCCTGAACACCACCGCCACCCATGACACCAAGCGTGGGGAAGACATACGCGCGCGGATCAACGTGATTTCTGAGTTGCCGGAGGAATGGGAGGCTAAGTTGGCGCAATGGCATGCCACCGCCAAGTCCTTGAAACACCGGCGGGGCGCCCAATTCATCCCCGATCGCAACGATGAATACTTCCTCTATCAGACCCTCCTGGGCGCATGGCCGTTCCAGGAATCCGAATTGCCCACATTCCGCGAACGTGTCAAGGAATACATCGTCAAAGCCGTCCGCGAAGCCAAGGTGCATACCGTGTGGCTCAAACCCGATAAGGAATATGAGGACGGCTACCTTGGCTTTGTCGACAAGCTGCTCGATCCGCATCCGGGAAACGAATTCCTCACCGACTTCCTTCCTTTTCAGCGCAAGGTGGCCTGCTACGGAAGGTTCAACGGACTTTCCCAGACCTTGCTGAAGATCACCTCTCCCGGCATCCCTGATTTCTACCAAGGCGATGAGCTTTGGGATTTGAGCATGGTGGACCCGGACAATCGCCACCCGGTGGACTACCACGTACGCCAGGAGATGCTGAAAAGCATCCAGGACCGCGAGAAAACCGATCTCCAAGGCCTGCTCCGAGAATTGCTGGAGCAGCCCGAAACCGGGCGTTGCAAACTATTCCTTATCTACCGGGCCCTGAAGACGCGCGCGGCCCTGCCGTCCGTGTTCCAAAACGGCAAGTACCTTCCCTTGGGCACGGAGGGAATCCGCAAGGATGGCGCCGTCGCCTTTGCACGCACGTTCGGAAAGAACTGGTGCATCACCCTGGTCCCGCGGCTGCTGGCGGGATTCGTTCCGGAAGGCAGCATGCCGCTGGGCAAGGACATCTGGGGGGATACACGCGTCAAAATCCCCCGGGACGCTCCGGAGCGATGGGTGGATGCCATCTCGGGCGAGGAGTTGCAGGTGGAATCGGGAGGCCTGGCCGTCGGCGAAATCCTGTCCCGCTTTCCCGTGGCGATGCTCGAGGGGCAGACCTGACCGATGAGGAAGCCGTCGGATATCTTTTATAAATAGTGAAGGGACGGTCGCTATGGCCGTCCCTTCTTGCGTTTACGGCCTATTGTTACGGGCCGCCGCATATTCTACAGAAAGCCTCAGAGCACGGCGCCGGGCATGGTCCCGTTCACGATGACCTTGCCGACCTTGCCGATGACCACGGTGAGCTTGCCGGTGCCGGTGGTGGGTCCCACCCAGTTCAGGGTCACGGCCTTGGTTTCGTCGTTGCCGGCCGCCACGGAAAAGGACGAGGCGCCGCTGTACAGCATGCCGGAGTAAGAGTTCAGGACGCCGTAGGCTTCCAGCGTGACGGTATGCGAGCCGGGAGTGATATAGTCGAAGTACAGGCTGACGTTCTGGTTGCCCGAGAAGTAACCGGAGGCGAGAACGGAGTCGACCTTAATAATACCGTCTACCTTGAGGACCACGCGGTTAAGGTTCAATTTGGCCTGGCCGGTTCCGGAGGTGGTGGAGGAGATGCTGTCGGGCAGGGTATTGAAATTGGCCTGGTACATCGTGAAACGCGAGGTGAGATTCAAGCTTACCGCCGTGGTATCGGCCGGGCGTACTAAGAAGGATGCGGTGGTTCCCGAATGGATCACCGAGTCCTTCAAATCCAGGGTCTTGGCGCTTACGGTCCAATTGCGGAGGGGCTTCAAGGTCAGGGTCCGCAGTACCGTAACCGCGTCGCTACCACTCACGGAAACCGTGTCGCGGACGGTGTCGGCCGGTGTGGCGCTGGAAACGGCCAGCAGGACCAGTTTGTTGAGATTGATGGCCGAGGACTTGCTCAAAACGCCGACCTTGCCAAGGATGATGGTGGATTTCACCGTTCCGTCGGCATCCCCCGTGGGCAATACGCCGCCTGCGGAAGAAGCCGGGCTCTGGCCGCAGTTAGCGAAGAAGACCGGTGCCATCAAGGCAATGAGGGTTTTGACGAAGGCTGATTTGCTGGTGTTCATTTTTGTTTCCCTTGTTCTACTCTCATTATCGGACCTGGAGGGACTGGGCTTGAAGGAATACTTCAAGTATGCCGGTTAAATGTGAGAACGCTCACGCGTCACCTGGTGCGATAGGGGAAAACTCTAGAACGGGTCCGGCAGATTGATGAAAATGCCTGGTACTTTGAGGATTTCGAGGCAAGTTTGAGGCTGATTGCAGTAGAAACGTTTATGAGGAAATTGATTGGGACCCGCTTTATCGAAGCGGGATTGGCCTGACGTCTTAATCGAGGCCGAGGAACTTCGAACCCACCGCCACATCGTCGATATGGATGGTGGAGACCCGGCTGGGATCGGCGCAGGCCGCGTTTCCGAGCGCGCTGTTCGAATACCATCCGCCCAGCATGACTTTGTTGAGCAGGGTCCTGGCTCCCGCCTTGCCGCGGAGATTGAGGCCGTCCTTCGATCCCAGCAACTTTCCATCCACCCACACCTTGATGGACCCGTCCTTGGAGGACGGGGCGTTCAGGGCGACGCGGTACTCCACCGCGTACCAGCGACCGCGCTCGAAGCGGATGGGCACGATTAGATGGCCCCAATCGTAACCTGCGGGTTTTCCATTATAGAAGATACCCAGGTCCGCCATGTCCGTAATGCCGCATTGGTCCGCGTCGCCGGAACTCCGGACCGTCATGATGATATCGATGTCGTTGGTCTGGGAGGCGTGGTTGAAGGAGCGGATCCTTCCGACCTTGATACCTTGCCCGAAATCGAACCCTTCGGCGAAATTGTAATACGCCCGCACATGGACGACATCGGACGACATGGACAAGGTTGCCCCGCCCCTGCTTTCGTTCTTGTCGAAGGTCACCTTCAACGCTTTGCCGCCGGAGCGGCTGACCCCGCCCACTGCGAGCTCCGCCCCCATGGGCCCGATGGCTCCCCAATTTCCGCAAGGTTTTCTGGCATATCCCGAAGCGAGCCGATCGCCCCAGCACCCGGGGTCTGCATCCTCAAGGTCGGTGCGGAAGTCAAAGGACCCGGCATTCTTCGAAAGCGGCGATCCCTCATCGTTATCAAGAGTAATGAGATCGTCGGCCACCGAGCCGGTTACGGAATTTACGCCGGAATCCCGCGAGATGGAGCCGGTGAATTCGCAGGCGCTTAGTGCGATTAGAGTTATTAGGGCGATTGAAATTTTTCCGACCCATAGGGTGGAAACGCGATGGGATGGCAATGGGGGCGGCACTGGGACAGAACGGCTTGCTTCGACCATGGATTCCTTCCGACTCGGATTGGCTTCCAATTCGCAAATCTAATGTTTGAGTGGACCCATGGGTTAGGATTTCAGGATTATTCGATACAATTATCGGACTATCTCGGAGTTTCTGGAAGGAGTTTCGACAGCCATGTACGCTGGAGATATGGAATGGCCGAGTCCTTTCAAATCGAGCCAGCGGCCCTTAAAAAACCCCGAAGGCCGGGCCCGTTCAGATCAGTCTTAGAATCCCAGCCATGGGGATATGCGCCCAATCCGGTCGGTTGTTCAACTCATAGCCGAGTTCATAAACGGCTTTCTCCATCAGGTGCGCCCGCAGCAGGGCTTGCCAATCCTTTTCGGCAGGAACGAAGGCTGCGCCCCCCGCCGTTTCCAGGTACGCATCCAGGAAGACCGCCGTCATGCGATCCGGCCAAAGTTCGATCAGGGGATCGAGAGCCCGGCGTTCCTCGTCCCTAAGCACCAAGGCCCGCGGCCATGCTGAATGGATGGCGTAATGGAAGGAGCGGATCATCCCCGCCACGTCCTTCCAGGGCGAGCGTTTCAATTTGCGCTCGCTCAGGGATCGCGCCGGTTCGCCTTCGAAATCCAGGATTACCACGTCCTTGCCGGTATACAGAACCTGGCCAAGATGGTAGTCCCCATGAATGCGGATCTTCACGGTGGGTATCAGGCGCTCCAGCAGACCGCTGAAGGCGCCCATCACCATGGGCCGGCTGTCGAGGATCCTGCGGCCCAGCACCCCGGTCGGTTCGGGCAGGCGAGGCATCGCTTTGGACAGGCGTTCGTAGACGCGCGCCACCTGGTTGCGCATACTCTGGTACAAGGAGCGCTGATACAGACGGGAGAATGGCTCCGGCGCGAAGGCCGGGAGGTCCGGGCGCGAGGCCAGAGCAAGGTGCATTTCCGCGGTTCGTGTCCCAAGGAGCTTGGCGAATTCGATGGCCGAGCTGTCCTCGAGCATGCTTGAGGGAGTGGCGCGGTCTTTCAGAAGCCGGGCGGTGTATTCGCCCGCGAGCTGCAATGCGTAGCTCCAGGCATCTTGTTCGTGGGGAACCAGCCCCTCCGCGATGGCGATGGTATAAGTGGCATTGGCCACCGTGGAATACGCCACCGAACCGATGTAGGGCGGCACGTTCCGGAAAGAAGTACTCTCGTCGAAGAAGCGGAGGATTTCCAATTCCGGATTCTCGCCCTCTTCCAGACGGCGCAGGAACTTCACGAAATACCTGCCGGGGAAAATGATGGAGGTATTGGACTGTTCCGCCTTTAGGACCCTAGACTCGTCCGCCGCGTCCGGCATGTGGTCCTTGAAGGCGTCGTTCTTGGGATGTCCCCTCAGAACCCCTGCCAGACCAGGCCAGGCGCCGCCGGTGGCGATCATCTTCATAACCTGGGTCCGGAATCCCGGGTTATACACCGCCTCGTAGAGGATGGCCGGTGTTCCCCCATCGGCTAATTCCGTGAGCACCGCTCCCGGGGCCTCGGCGCGCACCGCATCGGCGGCTTTGCCCTCGGCCCGCGCCAAGGGCAGTAGGTAATTTTCCGAGGGTCCGTCCGCGAATTCCACGTGCAGGAATACCAGGGCCCACTCGCTTCCGTCTGAAGGCAGCACTCGATCCTGGATGTCCACCGACATGATGGAGCGGCTCTTGCTTCCGAACCAGCGGCAGCGCGGCAGGTATCCGGGAAGCACCTCCCTTTCCAGGAGCTCCTTGCCCCTGCCTTGCAATACGTCAATCCAATTGGTCGGGTTTATCCCCAGGGTCCTTTCCTGTTCCGGGCTCGCTACCGACATCAGCGCCGGTTTCAGTAATAGCCAGTAGTATCCGTAAGGTCCGAGCATAAGAGGATAGGGCGCGGACGATACGGAAGGAAATTTAGACAGACAGGAAATTTCTTCCACATTGCATCCCGCGTAGGCGGACAGATCCAGGGTGGTGACCTGGGGCGATGCCGAAAGGTTCACGGCCACCAGCAGACTTTCCTCCCCATGCCGGCGGATGAAGCAGAGCACCTTGGCATTGTCCGGATGCAGGAATTCCACCGTGCCGGCCCCAAAGGCGGGATACCGCTGGCGCAGAGCCAGGCGACGGCGCATCCACCACAAAAGGGAGGACAGGTTCCGTTCCTGGTTTTCCACATTCACAGTTTCGTAATGGTATTCCGGATCCATGATGACGGGCAGGAAGAGGCGTTGCGGGTTGGTGACGGAGAATCCCGCGTTGCGGTCCGGGCTCCATTGCATGGGCGTGCGTACGCCGTTGCGATCGCCCAGGAAGATATTGTCTCCCATGCCGATCTCGTCCCCGTAATAGATTACGGGCGTGCCGGGCAGGGAAAACAGCAGGATATGGAGCAGTTCCACCTTGCGCCTGTCGTTGTCCACCAAGGGACCCAGGCGGCGGCGGATGCCCAGGTTGATGCGCGCCTCCCGGTCGCGCGCATAGACGCGATACATGTAGTCCCGCTCCTCGTCGGTCACCATTTCCAGGGTCAACTCGTCATGGTTTCGCAGGAACAGTGCCCATTGGCAATTCCCGGGAATCGCAGGCGTCTGCTCCAGAATGTCCACGATGGGAAAGCGTTCTTCCATGCGCAGAGCCATGAACATGCGGGGCATCAGGGGGAAATGGAAGGCCATGTGGCATTCGTCGCCCTTGCCGAAATAGGCCACCGCATCCTCGGGCCATTGGTTGGCTTCGGCCAACAGCATGCGCTCTCCGCCGTAGCGGGCGAAGATATGAGCGTTGATGCGCTTCAGAATATCGTGGGTGGCGGGGAGGTTTTCGCAATTCGTCCCGTCCTCTTCGAACAGATACGGCACCGCGTCCAGGCGAAGTCCGTCCACGCCCATGTCCATCCAGAAATCCAGGATGTCCAGCATCGCCTTTTCCACGGCGGGATTCTCGAAGTTCAGATCCGGCTGGTGGGAATAGAACCGGTGCCAGAAATAGGCCTTGGCCACCGGGTCCCAGGTCCAATTGGACACCTCGAAGTCCTTGAAGATGATGCGCGCTTCCGTGTAGCGCTCGGTGGTTTCGCTCCACACGTAGAAGTCCCGTTCCGGGGATCCCGGAGCCGCGCGCCGGGAAAGCTGGAACCAGGGATGCATATCGGAAGTGTGGTTCATGACCAGCTCCGTGATGACCCTGATGCCGCGCTTGTGCGCTTCTTCGAGGAAATTCCGGAAGTCATCGAGGGTCCCATAGGAGGGATTCACGGAGCGGTAATCCGCGATGTCGTAGCCGTCGTCCCTGAGGGGGGAGGGATAGAACGGTAGGATCCACAGCGCCGTTACGCCCAGGTCGGCCAGATAGTCCAGCTTCTTGGTCATGCCCGCGAAATCGCCGATGCCGTCCCCATTACTGTCGTAAAAGCTCTTTACGTGGGCCTGGTAAATCACGGCTTCGCGGTACCAGAGGGGGGATTCAGGTGT
>JALYSE010000262.1 GCA_030854955.1 Fibrobacterota bacterium
TCGTAGAGGGTCTTGAGGGTGGTGTGGGGGATGGTTTTTTGCATAGTCTCAAATCGGGCTGGGGTTCATGCGGCTTCGCGGCAATGGGGTTTCCTAGAACGTCTCCCGGATCCTCGCCCCGCCCAGCAGCCTGTCCCCGTCGTAGAAAACGGCCGACTGCCCCGGGCTCACGCAATACCCCGGTTCCTTCAGGGTTACGGTAATCCACCCATTACCCTCGTCCTTTACCGAGGCCGCCTTTACGGGCGACCGGAAGCGGTACTGGGCCGAGCATTCCCGCTCGCCTACCAGTGGCTCGAAGAAGTTGGCCCGATCCGCGCGGAACCCAGCCGAGTAAAGCTCTTCCTTCTTGCCCAGGATCAAAGTATTGGTTTCCCGATCCAGCTTCTTCACGTACAACGGCTGCGCCGCCGCCACCCCCAGGCCTTTGCGCTGCCCGATGGTGTAGAAAGGCAGGCCCTGATGCGGGCCCAAGTCCTTGCCGTCCGGGCCCTGCATGCGGCCTTCCGGGATAACATCGCCCTGGGCCTTGGCCCGGTCGCCGATGAAATCGCGGTAGTTGCCGTCCGGGACGAAACAGATGTCCATGCTTTCGCGCTTCTGTGCCGTGCGCAGGCCGTGATCGGCCGCGATCTTGCGGACTTCCGGCTTGGTCAGGTGGGACAGGGGAAACAGGGTGCGTCCCAGGGTTTCCGGCGGGATGCCCCAGAGGAAATAGCTTTGATCTTTGGCCGGGTCCCCGCCCCGGAGGATGTAGGTGCGACCGTCGCCGTCCTGAGTCATGGCGTAATGGCCGGTTGCGATGTAATCCGCCCCCACGGCCTTGGCGCGCTTCCACAAGGCATCCCATTTGACGAAGCTATTGCAGTTGACGCAGGGATTGGGCGTTTCGCCGGCCAAGTAGGAATCGTAGAAGGGTTTGATGACCCGCTCCTCGAAATCCTCCTGCATGTCCAGGGTGAAGTGGGGGATTCCGATTTGATCGCAGACACGCTTGGCATCCATGGCGCTGTCCGCAGTGCAGCAGGTCTTCTCCGGGCCTTCGGTAACGCAACCGGCGGCGGAACCGGTACCCTCCGCAGGCGCACCGGTGCCAGCAATCGGCGGACTCCAAAGCTTCATGGTGATGCCCACGGCCCGGTACCCGGCCTGCTTGATAAGCAGGGCGGCCACGGACGAATCCACGCCGCCGCTCATGGCGACCGCCACCAGCTTGTTCCCGATTGCTTCTTTTCCGGCTTGCATGAGTTCTTCAAAATAGCCCAAAACGCGCCCCGGAACAAGTCGGTGGGGTCGTGACGACCTACGTTCCCTTTACCCGGGCACGGAATACATATATCATTTGTTCTCGCTTTGCGTAGTTTGAGAACGGTAAGGACATTCGAGCCATGGATTTTTCCCTCAATACCATCACCAACTGGCTTACCGCCGGTAAAAATCAGGTGCCGGAGCGCGGAAGCGAGTACCTGGAGATCTACCGCCAGGCGGTGGAGGCCGATTTCAAGGCCTATGATCCGGGATTCACCTTGGGCCGCTGGCTGGGTTCCGGCGGCTTCTGCGATGTGTTTCTGGTTCCGTTGGTCAACGTTCACGGCAAAGGCCCCCAGACCGTGGTGCTCCGAGTGCTTCGCCCCTCCCTGTACCGCACGCCCGACAGCATGGGCAACAACCGCGTGGTCAAGACGTTTCTGGCCGAGATCTTCTACAACACCTATCTGACATCCCAGAACGTGCGCAACGTGGTCAAGATTTTCGATTACGGCAATCTGCACAATAAGCACTACTTCACCATGATGGACTATGTGGACGGTCCGAACTTCTCGGACCTGATCAAGCGCGGCCCCAAGGACGTGAAGGAACTGATGCGCCGCATTATCTTCATCAACGCCGTGGCGGGCGTGGTGGGGGAGCTGCATTTCCGCGGCATCATCCACCGGGATCTGAAGCCGAGCAATATCATCGTGAAGGGATGGGAGCCGTTCCTGAGCGATTTGGGCGCGGCCCGCTGGATGCACGTGAAAGACGACGTGGGCGATGAGCAGCAGACCGTGCTCGGCACGCCGTCGCACATGTCCTATGAACAGTTGGACGGGGATTTCTACAAGGTCGACCACCGCACGGACATCTTTTCCCTGGGCGCCATGGCCGCCTACGCCTTCACCGGCGTCTATCCCTTCGCCAAGCGCGAGGAGATCAATTACCGCGAAGAGGGCATCTCGGCGCTTTCGAAAGTTGAGCCCGATATCCCCGAAATCCCCTTCCGCAAGGGCGAGGTGCTGCGGGGAATCCTGCTGAATTGCATGCATAGGGACGTAGAAAAACGGCCCAAATCGGTGGTAGAATTTCAACATGCCCTCAACACCTGGATCCTGGAGTTATAACCCGTGATTATCGCCGTGGACTTCGATGGAACCGTAGTGGATCATAAATACCCGAAAATCGGGGCCTTGAAACCGGGTGCCAAGGAAGCCCTCCAGGCCTTCCACGGTGCGGGACATAAGATCATCATCTGGACCTGCCGGGCGGGCCAGGAGGAAAGGGAGGTGCGCGCCTTCCTGCAGGCCAACGAAATTCCCTTCGACACCGTCAACAATCCCATCATGGGTGCCGACCTGGGCACCCGTAAGGTCTACGCCGATCTCTACATCGACGACAAGGGTCTGCAATTCGATGAGAACTGGGACGAGCTCAAGCGCGTCATCATCGGCAAGTAGCTCTCGGCTTCGGGCTTCCACCCCACAATTAACTAATTTGATGGGCCTATGCCTTCCGCGCCTCGATACCCACTTTGCGATCCGCTTTCGCCGGGTCCGGAGAGGCGGGTCCGCCCCTTTGCAAATTCTCGGCATTGGATTATCAAGGCCGTATGCCTCCTGGCTCCGGTATTGACCGTCCTCGTTTCCCTCCCTTCCGCCCAGCCCGCACCCGTCCTTCCCAAGTCCGGTGAAACCGTTCCCGCCCGTCCCGCCTTTCCTTCCGATTCCGTCCGCGCTGTTCCCGTCGACACTCTCCGCGCGGGGGTGCCGGCCTCACCGGGGATCGATTCCCTGACCCGTGCCGCCGGCGATACGGTTCGCGCTTCCGGCGACTCAACGGCTCGCGCCCGGGATACCGGCGGCGTTGCGCCCGTGGCCTATCGCTGGGAATCGCCCTTGCTTGAGGGGGAGGAATGTCGGGTCGGCATGGAGACGGCGATGGAATGCTGGCGCCGGGTTCCCGATCTGGCGAACCAGGATATCGGTTTCCCCGGCCCCCGCAGTTGGACCCTGTCCCTCACCAACTGGCGACCCCTGCCCCAGGAGTCCCCGTACTTCTCCTTCTGGAAGCACTCGCCGTACCTGTCTGGCGGCCTGCCACCCCCGGAGCGGTTCTCCCTGAAGCGCATTGGCGGCGATCTGGTAGCAATGGAAGAGGTGTGGATGCCGGTGGTCCCCCTGGACACACCCCTCACTCGCCTGGATTGGGATCGGGGTGCCTTGAGCCTGAACGTGTTCAATCTCAAGCTGAACCGGATGCTTTCCAACCGGGTCTACATGGGACTGGATTTCTATTCGGCTTCGGCGCCGTCGCAGGAGTATGACTACCAGTTCAACTTACACCAGCCGTACCTGGGCGGTTGGGGTTTCCTCGGCAGGATCTATCCGCCTATCGATCGCGACAGCGCGTCCCTGGTTCTGGGCGGTCTTACTCACAATATCTCCGTCTCACATGTCCGGCCGCGGGTGGGCGTATGGATCGATTCCAACCGTGTCCTGGAATTCTTCGTGGACCGGACCAAGAATACTTCCTCCCTGACCTTTCCCTACGGCCCGTCCCGGCCCGTCGGGGCCCTCATTCCCAGCGGTCCGGATTCCACCCAGGCCCTCATGCCGTCCGGCATGACCTCGCTTTCGGAAGGTGTCCTTTACGGGGAGAGCCATCGCGGATGGACTACGCAATTGGAGATCAGCCATGGAGGCATGGACTTGTCGGAGTTCCGCAGGTCGGGTGCCGATACGGCGAACCGGGACGAGATCCAGTCCGATGTATTCCGGGCCCGCGGCACCGTGCTGGCCACCGGGCTTTTCGGACGACCCCGGGTTTCCGCCGAAGGCCGCAACGAACTGTGGAGCGGAGACCCGCTGCTGAACATGACCGGGGCGAATCCCGTCAAGGGCTGGACGGATGCGCAAGAGGTGGACCTTGAGATCCGGCCCGTGGTTCCGTTCCTGGACCTCCGCGCCGGAGCGGGCATCGGTCGCGTCAGCCGCATGGACGACCAGGTTTTCTGGTTGCCCAGGTACGGCGCTTCTGCGAACGCGAAGCTCCCATTCGGATTCGGAGCCGAGGCGTCCCTGTCCTCGCGCATGGAAGATCCCGCCTGGGAAATGCTGTACCGCACCAACCCCGCCCGGTTCCGCTTCGCGAGTCCGGGCCTGCAGCCACGCACGGATCAGACCTACGGCGGGACCCTGTCCTGGGCCTGGTCGCGCCTATTCCTGGAGGGCGGCGTGGATCGGCTGGAAATCGCCGACCCTTGGCTTCCGCGCGTGTTGCCCAATCCGGGTGCCTGCGGAGCCTTGGCGGACTCGGTCTATGGGAGCCTGGAGGGACGGACCTGCGTCGATAGCGCCGGTGGGACTTCAGGCGGCATCCTTACCGATACCTTGGCCCTGGGCCTGCGCAACTACGACAGGGAGACGGTGGACGCGCTGTACCTGGGTCTGGGCTTCGGCCTGGGCCATTGGACCTTGGCCTTGCGCAACCGTTTCGTGGTGGCCCGGACGGTCGACGATCCGGACCTGAGGGCCACCATCGAGGATGGGTCGGTGCCCGAACGCGTCTTCAAGGGCCGCCTGAATTGGAAGCGTAGCCTGCTCGACGGCAAGCTGAATCTGGACTTCGGATGGGATTGGGAGTGGTTCTCGACCCGCTATGCGTGGGTGCCGGATCAGGCCGGAACCTCAAAGGTGTTCAAGCTGGACGAGTACCTGGCCCTGGACATGGACGCGGCGATGCGGATTAAGACGTTCACCCTGTTCTTCAAGATTCGGAACTTCAACCACGACCGCTATGCGACTGAACCGGGGGTGCACCCTCCGGGGATAAATTTCCGCTTCGGGGTAGATTGGGTGCTTTTCAACTAGCGGTGCCAGCACCTACAATGGCGCGATAACCGCTCGCAAGGGTGCTCGCTCCCGTCTCGCAGCCCACTGGCCTGCTCGATCCTCCAGGGATAAATTTCCGCTTCGGGGTAGATTGGATGCTTTTCAACTAGGAGAGCAGCGCGACCATATCGCGTACGGCGCGATCCAGTCCCACCAGCACCGCGCGACCCACGATGGAGTGGCCGATGTTCAGTTCCCACAGTCCCTTGATCTCAGCGATGGGTCCCACGTTCCGGTAGTTCAGGCCGTGGCCGGCGTTGACCAGCAGCCCGCTTTTCTGGGCGACCTGGGCCATGTTGTCCAGCTTGACCAGTTCCTCTTCCCAATCATTGCCCTCTCCGAAATCGTATGCGCTGGCATAGGATCCGGTATGCAATTCGATGAAGCGGGCGCCGGTGCGCACGGCGGCTTTGATCTGGTGGAGTTCCGCGTCCACGAACAGGGATACGTCCACGTGATGCTTATGCAATGAGTTCACCATCTTGGCGATGTCGTCGATCTTGGCGGCGACGTCGAGGCCGCCTTCGGTGGTCAGCTCCTCGCGTTTCTCCGGGACCAGGGTGACCATGTCCGGGAGTACGTCGATGGCGAACTGGAGCATCTCCGGAGTCGGGGCCATTTCCAGGTTCAGATGGGTGGTCACGGTCTGGCGCAAGAGGCGGATATCGCGTTCCTGCATGTGGCGGCGATCTTCGCGCAGGTGGGCGGTGATGCCGTGGGCGCCGGCCAGTTCGCAAATGGTGGCGGCGGCGATGGGATCCGGCTCCCGGATCTTGCGGGCCTCGCGGATGGTGGCGATATGGTCGATGTTCACGCCCAACTTAGGC
>JALYSE010000263.1 GCA_030854955.1 Fibrobacterota bacterium
GTCCCTGAGCTTCACCCGCGCCATGATGCTCAAGTCCCAGACCACCTATCCCAACCGGGATTTCGTGCTGCGCATGAAACGGTCCATGACCGCCGCGGACTTTTCCGTGGCGCTCTCCACGGACTCCAAAGGGCAGGGCCATTTCATGCTGAATCTTTTCCCGGACCCCACCCTGTTCTCCGGCAGCCGCACCGACATGGAACTGGTCTTGCTGGTGGATATTTCCGGATCCCAGTCGGGGTGGCCTCTCGAACGCGAAAAGGAGATCGCGCTCAACATCTTGTCCCGTCTCCGGACGACGGACGATGTAAACGTCCTTTCCTTCAGCGACAAAGTCACCTATGCCTTCGGGAACAATACCCCGGCCCCGGCTAATTCCCAGAACCTGGCCAAGGCGGAAGCCTTCATCCGCGGACTGCGCGTGACCGGCGGTACGCAGTTGCTGGAGGCGGTGAAAGCGGCTTTGGCCCTGCCGGTCAATCGCGACAAACAGCGTTATTTCATTTTCCTTACGGATGGGTTCATCACCAATGAGAGCGCCATCCTGCAGGCGATTTCCAACCATGCCAGCAAACCCACCCTCTTCACTTTCGGGGCGGGGGACAATCTCAATCGGTATTTCCTGGAAGAATGCGCCAAGGTGGGCAATGGATTCGCCACGCCGGTACTTTCCGGCGACGCCGCAGGTCCTCTGGTCGAAAAGGCCTGGTCCCGCATCGAAGCGCCGCAACTGGAGGACATCCGGATCGGATTCGGAGGATTGCAGGCTACGGAGGTGCTGACGCCCGTCTCCAACCGCCTCTACGTGGGGCTGCCGTACCGGGTTGCCGGAAAATTCGAAGGCGAAGGTCCCAAGACCGTGACCCTGACCGCCCGTAAACAGGGCGTTCCCGTGACCCTTACCCGCACTATCGATTTCACGCTCCGGGACAACCTCAGCTGGGCGGTGCCCAAACTGTGGGCCAGGGAGAAAATCGGACTGCTGATGCTGGAGCAGGGGACCAGCCTCAGTAACAAGGCCGCCATCATCGCGGTTTCCGAAGACTATCAGGTGCTCAGCGCCTATACGGCCTTCCTGGCATCGGAAGCCCAAGTGTCCACAAAGGACAATACTATTGTCGTGGGCATGCCCGGGTTGCTGCGGGAAGCGCGCGGGACCATGCTGTTCTTCGACTTGACTGTGCGCGGCTCGATGCTGTTCTTGGATTGGAAGGCTCCGGTGGAAGTGGAATCCATCCGCATCTATGACCTGCATGGCAAGCTCCTTTTCACTTATCGCCCCGGAGCCAATGCGACCGCCATCGGCCGGTGGGTCTGGGATGGAAGAGATTCCCAAGGCCGGGTCCTGGGACAGGGCCGGTACCTCATAAGCGTGCAGACGAAATCCGGGACGCGCAATCAGGTTTTCGCCTGGGGCCAGGCGCGCTGAGGCCGTCCGACATGGGTAACGCCAGAGTTCCCCCAACCGCCCCGGCGGCGGGGAGCCGAAGCGGAAGCCCGATCCCTGAGCACCCACTCCCTGAGCGCCCGGTCAAAGGGGAGGTTTGCTATACTTAGACCTGGGTAATGCATTGAAAAAGACCGGGGAGACTCCAGCCGCCGCGCGGGACGCCGGAATCCGACCTGACCCGTCGGCTTCCGGACGCGACGTCTCCCTGATGGCCGTGAGCCTCACCATGTTCCTGGTCTTCGTCGGATTTTCCTCGGGCCAGTTCCATGCCTACCTCTTCGAAAATCGCGGAATCGAAAGCCTGGACATCGGCCTGCTGATCATGGCCGGTCAAGGCGCAGGAATCCTTTCGCCCCTGTTCCAAGTCTCGATCATCCGCAGGTTCCATGGTCCCCGCCTACCCCTGATGATGATGATCGCCGGGGCGGGATCGGCTCTGGCGCTCCTGCCTCATCTCCATGGGTTCTGGCCCCTGCTGGCCATTTTTTGCCTCTTCTCCTTCTGCGCGGCCGGTCTCTTTCCCCTAAACGCCGCCTGCACCTTCGAGGCCATGCGCAACCGGGGCCACGGAACCTTTTTCCACATCCGCACCCTGGGCACCCTCGGCTTCCTCCTCGGCTGCGCCGTCAGCGTCTTTTTCCCCGACTTGGCCGACCTGCCCCTGCTTTACAGCGGATTCGCGGCCTTCCTCTTTCTGGCTTTGGTGGTGGTGGCATTGGAGTACCGCTACGCCCCTCCGGAGACGGCGAACCTTGCGGCGGTTTCCGGGACAGCCAACGGCGCGCCACGGACCTATTCGGCGCCCACCTTTTTCAGGTCCCTGGCCTTGCTCAAAGAGCCGCGCACCTTGCGGCTGCTGATCGTGTTGGGAACGATGAACTTCGCCAATTCCATGGCCACGGTGGTGCAGGGAAATTACCTGGTCGATCGCTGGCACGAAGGACAACGGGCCATCAGTATGGCGTGGGTGGTTTCCACCACCTGCGAAGTGCCGCTTATGCTTCTTTGCGCGGCCATCCTGAGGCGGCATGGACTCCGTTACGTGATCGGGTTCGGATTGGCGGGGACTCTGGTCAAGTTGGTGGGACTCGCGTTAGCGGGAGAGGTTTGGCAATTCTATCTCGCCCTCGCGATGCACGGTTGTTTCTTTTCCGGCGCCCTGACGGGTTTCAGCGTGTACCTGGACCGGGCCTATCGCAAGGAGGAACGTGCTTCTCTCCAAGCCTTGGCCCCGATCTTCTACGGCGGCATTCCTGCGTCCCTCGCCGGCCTTACGGCGGGAGTGCTCTGGCATTCGTTTTCGTTGCACGCGGTTTATCTGGTATCCGGAGGCATCGCCGCGCTGGCCGCGGGATACGCCTGCCTGCTCCTGTGGAACAGCGGCCAAAGAGGAAATAACAAGGTATAATGAGAGTAATTTTCTATATTCCTGAGTGTTTCCCCATTTGAGGAGTGGTCCGATGAAATACCTGAACGCGGCGATCCTTTTGTCGGTCGTCCTACTCGCCAAGCCCACCTTCGCGGGGGATAGCGATGACGATGGCATTCCCAACAAATTCGACGAGTGCAAGAAGGTTGCGGAGGACAAGGACGGCTTCCAGGACAATGACGGCTGCCCGGATCCCGACAACGATGCGGACGGGGTCTGCGATCCCTGGGTCGCGGAAAAGGGCTTGGCGGCCAAGTACCCCGGATGCAAGGGTTCGGATAAATGCGTGGAAGTGACCGAGGACAAGGATGGCTTCGAGGACGGCGATGGCTGCCCGGATCCGGACAATGACAAGGACGGTATTCCCGACACCAAGGACAAGTGCCCCAGCGAACCGGAAGACATGGACGGTTTCACGGACAATGACGGCTGTCCGGAACCGGATAACGACGGTGATGGGACCTGCGATCCCTGGGTAGCCGGAAAGGGCCTGGCTTCCAAATACGCCAGCACCTGCGTGGGTGCGGACAAGTGCCAGGAAGCCAAGGAAGACAAGGACGGTTTCGAGGATCAGGACGGCTGCCCGGAATCCGATAACGACAAGGACGGCATCAAGGACGAAGTCGACAAGTGTCCCATGGAAGCCGAGACCGTGAACCTGGTCGACGATGAGGACGGCTGCGCCGACAAGGCTATGGCCGCCCTGTCGCCGGTCCAAACCTATCCGCTGGTGCGCTTCCGCTCCTCCCTGGCAGAACTGACCGTGGAGGCCGAGCAGCCCTTGGAACAGCTGGCCAAGCAACTGAAGGAGTATCCGGAGAAGAAGGTGGAAGTCCGCCTCTATACCTGGTACAAAGGCAAGAAGCAGGAAGATTACCTCGCGCTCCTGCAAGCCCGTTCCAAGGCCATCGTGGACTTTCTGGTGAGCAAGGGCGTGAATCCGGCGCAACTTTCGGAAGCCCAATACACCAAGGAGAATTTCGACGCCTTTAAGGGCAGCGAACAAGATTTCAATCAGGAAAAGCCGATGGAGATCCGCTTGAAGAATTGAGAACGGCGTCCTCTTTTTGGGCGCATCCTCCGTTTTTTCCGGCCGACCAAGATGGCGGATACCTGAGGGGATAACCCAGCGCCCCGGATCTCCTTACTTCAGGCGCCCCTCGGCCACTTCGAAGACTTTTCCTCCCACCTGCACTTCGATGTTCCGGCCTTTGAACCGGGCGTCCAGATGCAGGATGGATTTCCGCCCCATCTCATAGCCCTGCTCCACCCGGATGTTCACCGGGCCGACGCCGAGGTAACCATGCTTGACCAGGTAACCGGCGAGGCACCCATTGGCGCTTCCGGTGGCCGGGTCTTCCGGGATGCCGAACCCATCCGCGAACATTCTGGCATTGATCCGGTTTGCCGGATCGTATGTCTCCGGGCTGAACAGGAAAATCGGCAGCCCTGCGACAGCGCCGAAATATTTCCCGTAGGCAGCCATATTGATGCGGGCCTTCTTGACCGCCGCGAGGTCCTTCAACGGTGCCAACAGGAATTCAAATCCCGTGGAAACCTGCTGGATGGGGAAGTGGGAGTCGAGATCGCGGAGTGACAGCCCCAGGATCTTGGCGATCGGTTTCGCATCATGGATTTTCCCGAACACTGGGAAGAGTTGCTTCATCCAGAGCAGGCCGGATCCCTTCTCCTCGAAACGGACTGGGATGTGGCCGGCCTTGAGGTTGAGGACGATTTCCGCTGTCCCGGGCTTGGACAGGAGCTTGCGGATAATGTATGCCGTTCCCAGAGTGGGATGGCCGGCGAAGGGGACTTCTCTCCGTGGCGTGAAAATGCGGACCCGGTATCCGCCTTGATGGATACGGGTATCCAATATGAAGGTCGTTTCTGTAAAATTGAATTCCAAGGCGATTTTCTGCATGACCGTATCGGGGAGCGGTCCTTCCGGCGTGCGGCATTCAAGCGGACTCCCCGCTTATTGCAATCAGCATTCTCGTCGTCTCCAGGTTACGGGTGGTCGCCGCGACCTTCAGTTTCTTCTCCACGAAATTGTTCGAGAAGCGGGATTTTCCGTATCCGTCCCGGACCAGGATATAGACTTCGGTCATCGTCCGCGCAGCATGGCGATTAAGGTGGGCATGAGGGTACTCCCTAGTCGATGGAGCGGTTTTGCGATTCGTTGAATATCCAGAATCCTCCGACGAGGATAATCGCGTCCACCGCGGCCCCAATTAGGAGCCCTTTGATACGTTTATCATGGTCCATGAGATCCTCGGCGATTTCACTGACATCACCCAATCCAATGCGAGATTCTCCATCCGCCGTCCTCAGGTGGATAGCCGGCTTCCCGTTTTCCGCGGACAGGAAATGGAAGCGGCCTTTCATCGTCTGACTGTTCTGGATAGTCAGATAGACCATGGCGCCTTTCCGGATGGTGGCGGCTTCGGCGCTGGGGACGATGCGCGTCGTGGATTCGTGGACATCCTTCCGGTGGCCGATTACGCCGCCGATGACGGAACAACCGGAAAGGATCAGGGCGATGCAGAATCCGAGGCCGATACCGAGAGTACGGTGAATACGCAGGCGGAACCGTGCAGACTTTGCTGGCGGATTCATAGGTAGGGGTTTTCTTTCTTGATGGCCATTACCGATGCTGAATCCTTAGGCGGGGTGAATCCGAATCGTCCGTAAAGGCCATGGGCGTCCTTGGTGTACAAGGTCCAGTTGCGGAGGGGCTGGAATTCGGGTTCCCCCAAGATGCACTCCACCAACCATTTGGATAGACCCAAGCCACGATGGTCTTCAAGCACAAAAACATCGCAGAGGTAGCCGAAGGTGGCGCAGTCCGTGATGACCCGGGCGAAACCGGCCTGCTCCCGATCCGCGTTGTTTTCCCGAGTCTGGCCATGCACCCGGTAAATGCCGTAGCATCTGGAATTCGCGATCGCTTTGTCCAAGAGTTCCCGGGGGATGTTACGGGCCCAATAGGAGCGTTCGGCCAGATAGGCATGGATGGCATCCCTATTCAACCGGTCCGGATT
>JALYSE010000264.1:0-2310 GCA_030854955.1 Fibrobacterota bacterium
AATGGTGCTTGGGACGGTCCAAGCCCATCCGATTCATCTACGCATCCTCCGCCGCCACCTACGGCGACGGCAAACAAGGCTACCGGGACGACCACGCCTTCCTTCCCGCCTTGCGGCCCCTCAACCCTTACGGCTATTCCAAGCACATGTTCGACCTGTGGAACCTGAGGCACGGGAATTTGGACCGTGCGGTCGGCTTGAAATTCTTCAACGTCTTCGGCCCCAACGAGTACCATAAGCAGGATATGCGCAGCATGGTGGTGAAGGCCTTCGAGCAGATCAAGGATACCGGACGCGTATGCTTGTTCAAGTCCCACCGTACTGACTACCGGGATGGACAACAATTGCGGGACTTCCTGTACGTAAAGGACGCGGTGGATATGACCCTGTTCTTCCTGGACCCGGGCAGGCCAGGAGGCATTTACAATATCGGGACTGGTATGACGCGAAGCTGGATGGACCTGGTTTCGGCCCTCTTCCGTACCATGGGACGGGACCCGAAAGTGGATTTCATCCCCATGCCGGAATCCATCCGGGATAAATACCAGTATTACACGAAAGCCGACCTTTCTAAGCTGCGCGCCATCGGATACGAAGCGCCCATCTTGTCCCTGGAAGCCGGCCTCGCCGATTTCGTTCCCTATCTCGAAGACGGATTCAAGCCGCTCGGCTGGTCGTGATGGATTCGCCGTTTCGCTGCGAATCGCTCATCGGCATTCACCGCACACACCCTTGAATTCCAAATGATGTTCGGTGATGCGGAAGCCCGAGGCGTCCTCGACCTTTCCCATCCATCCAGCCGGTACGCAGATATCCAGATGAGATACCTTTCCACAATCCTGGCAGACGATATGGTGGTGGTGATGCGAGGACCCATGGGCATGAATCTTCGCTCTTGTTCCCGGGCTTCTCGCCGCTCCGCCGCGCGCAGGCACCATGTGCCTGATTAGGGAGTAGAATGTCTCCTTTTCGCCCGGGAGGCGGAATTCTTCCAGCAGGCCGGCGGCACGCAACGCCGATAGGGCCCGGTATATCGAACTGAGTTCGCACTCCTCTCCCTGGCTCAGACTGCGATGCAGGCTTTGCAGAGTCCAGGGTTTGTCGCCTTGCAGAAAGCTTTCGAGAACCTTGCGCCGGTTAGGGGTGACCTTCACCTTTCCCCGTCTCAAGATTTCCAAATAGGGTGTGGCCGATTCGGATGCTTCGGGACGTTTCATGGCATGGAGGCAGGAACGGAGGGTTTGGCGGAATGTCCGTGGCCTGTGCCGCCGGAGGGATCCGGTACGGAAGGCGTTTCCCCCGCTTCCACCTTTTTATGGAGCGAGGTGTGCCAGAAGCCCAGGGAGATCGAGACCAAAAAGGCGAGCACGAAGCCGTAGGCGGTGCGGGGGCGGCGACGGATGATGGCGCGGGCATGCGGCACCAGGCTGGCGAGGGTCACATAGGCGAGTAATCCGGCGCTGAAGGCAAGCACCAATTCGACATCTGGAAGGGCGCGAGCCAAAGGCCCGTGCGCAATCAGATATGCGGCGGGACTGATGAGGGTATAGACCAGCCCGAATCCAAAGAGTCCCCATCCGCGGAACTTCGTCTGCCTGAGCAACTGGGCGATGGCGAAGGAAGACGTGACCTTATGGATAAGCATTCCCAGATTGAGGCCGGAGAACCAAGGCGGGTCGAGCAGGCCAATCAGCAGACCGTCATTCAGGGAGCAAACCGCCATGGCGGCCAGGGACATGGCCCCGAACCCCCGGTGATCATGCCCCGTTTCGCAGCAGGGGTCGCGCTTGAAAACCAGTTTGGAAAGTACGGCCATAAGAGCGCCACCCGCCGCGAAGGAGACGAGCGAGCCCTTGGAATGGGTCAACGCATCCGGAACCAAGGTGGAGAAGACGAATCCGGCGAAGAACGCAACCGCAAGCGGATATAGGAAATCGATGACATCCTGCGCATCATGTTCCTCGCTTTTGACTCCCTTGCGCCTAAGGGCGCGGACGAGAAGCGCCGGCTTGGATCCCAGAAAGAATCCGAGGCCGCCGCCGGCCAGTAGAATAAGGGGAAGCGGGTATGAGGACATCTTGAAAAAGATAATATCCCCCCGGCCTAAATGCAACCTACTTGCATCTGCAAGCAACCTTCTGCCGGCGCTCAGCTTCAGGAACCCCACCCGGACCCCTTCTAAGAGGACTTCTGTCCGTCAGGATTCCGTCCGTCCGGACCCCGGCCCGGGTCTCTTTGCTACTTTAAGCGCGTGGCCACGCTTTTCCCTTGGTACTGGCGCTTTTTGGGACTCCCACTGTCGCGGGCCAA
>JALYSE010000264.1:2320-5902 GCA_030854955.1 Fibrobacterota bacterium
GGCCAAGGGCTTGCTGGTCGATCGGGTACCCTTTTCCCTGGTTGAAACCCTGATTTGGATTGGAGTGCTCTGCACCCTCGTGCTCCTGATCATTTTCGTCTCCGGGAACCGACCGGCCCTTAAGCGGCGGCCCCTCGCCCATTTCATCCTGGTCACCGGGCCCATCCTGCTCATTTTCCTGGGCATGGGTCAAGGTGCCTTTCCCTTGAGCCTCGCGCCCACCGCTTGGCGGCAGCCTTTAGCCGAGGCATACCAGGGCCCGGACCTCCCCTACCCAGAATTCAAACGCCTCCTCGATCTCCGGGAGAACCGCCTGTTGCGTACCTGGGCCGGGGATTATTACCACTCTCTGAGCGAAGAGGAAGTCCTCCATGGTTGCGACCAGGCCCTGGACAGCGTACTCCAATCCCTCGGCCTTCAAAAAGGGCGCACGGTGTCCCGGATGAAGCCCATGGGGCCCTTGACCACGGTTCTCGGCCTCAGCTATGGGGGTCCGGCCTTCCATGATCCCTTTTTCGGGGAAATGGCCATGATCCGGGCCGAGGATCATCCCGCCCCACGCTATTGGCGGCTGGTCGGTACCTGTCATGAAGCGGCCCACGCCAAGGGTTTCACCCGGGAAATGGACGCGGAAATCCTGACCCAGCTTGCCTTGGACAGGTCCGAGGATCCACGCTATCGCATGCTGGGCGATATCATGTTCATGCGGAAATCAGGGGAACGATTGCACTATCCCGGGGCGTTGCGCCGGGAAATCCTGGCGATGCGTGACAGCCTGGAGCAGGTGGAAAAGCGGAAACCGGTCGTGATGTTCCTTCGCAAGGCCGCCATCAAATTGGGGTTCCAGAATTCCGGAGCCAAATACGGGTCCCGGCAGGGAGCCGAGAATTGGAATCCCGCCCATCCCTTTTATGCAACGGTGACGGGGTTGGCTTCGAATCCATCCGGAAAGCCGCCGGGCCATGGGGAATAAAGGAAAAAAGCGCCGTGGTAGCGCGGAGCCCAATCCGGTTCGCCGGATCGAAACCCCAGTTGACGAGGAAATCGATTTGCATGGCTTAGCCATCGATGAAGCTATGGTCCAGGTCGAGCTTGCTTTGGCCAGATGGGGAAAGCGGCCGGGAGCATGCCTCAGGATTATTCACGGGCAGAGTTCAGGAACCAGGGACAGCATCAAAGGCGCGCTTCGCCGAAACCTGGAATCCTCATGGAAAAACAAGGTGCGATCCTTCCGTCAGGAGTTCGCCAATCCCGGTTCCACCTTGGTCCTGGTCGCCTGATGCAGGAGCGTCAATCTTGAATTTCCACGATTTAGCAGGTTTTTCTAATTTCCCCGGTACCAGGGCGAAAGCGCCCGGAGAACCGGGTCCATCCACGGAGTATCGATGAAATTCGAAAAGAACATCCTTTGTATCGGCGCAGGTTATGTCGGCGGACCCACTATGAGCATGATCGCCCATAAGTGCCCCCAATACAAGGTCACCGTGGTGGATATCAATAAGGACCGTATCGACGCCTGGAACAGCGGTACCTGCCCCATCTACGAACCCGGTCTGGACGAATTGGTGGCCAAGACACGCGGGAAGAATCTCTTTTTCTCGACCGAAACCGACAAGGGCATCCGCGAAGCGGACATCATTTTCGTTTCCGTGAACACGCCCACCAAGACCTTCGGACAAGGCGCAGGCAAAGCCGCCGACCTCCAATATTGGGAAAAGACCGCGCGCCAGATCCTGGCCAATTCGGACACGAACAAGATCATCATCGAGAAATCCACCCTCCCAGTCCGAACCGCCGAGGCCATGGAGCGGATTCTCAACGCCAATGCCAAGGGCATCCATTTCGAAGTCCTCTCCAATCCGGAGTTCCTGGCCGAAGGCAGCGCAATGCAGGATCTGGAAAAGCCGGACCGTGTGCTCATCGGCTCCCGAGAGACCCCCGAGGGAACCAAAGCCCGCCGGGAAGTCGTCGAGATCTACGCGAATTGGGTCGCCAAGGCGAACATCATCGAGTCCAATGTATGGAGCGCCGAGCTTTCCAAGCTGGCTGCCAACGCCTTTTTGGCCCAGCGTATCTCTTCCATCAACTCCATTTCGGCCTTGTGCGAGAAAACGGAAGCGGACGTGGACGAAGTGGCGTACGCCATTGGAACGGATTCCCGCATCGGGCCTCGCTTCCTCAAGGCCAGCGTCGGCTTCGGCGGCTCGTGTTTCCAGAAGGACATCCTGAACCTGGTCTATATCTGCCACAGCTACGGTCTGCATGAAGTGGCCGAATATTGGGAATCGGTGGTCAAGCTCAACCAGTGGCAGCAAAAGCGCTTCATCCAGAACATGCTGGCCACCATGTTCAACACCGTGGCGGGCAAACGCATCGCGCTGTTCGGGTTTGCATTCAAAGCCAATACGGGCGATACCCGGGAATCCCCAGCCCTGGCCATCGCCCGTGGACTCCTGGAAGAGCACGCGGACGTCATCATCACCGATCCGAAGGCGCTGGATCACGCCAAGGAGGACCTGCGGGACGTCAAGTCCGGAGTCAACTTCGAGTCGGACCCCTATAAGGCCGCAGCCGGCTCTCATGCCATCGCGGTGATGACGGAGTGGAAAATCTATGCGGAGCTGGACTATGAGAGGATTTTCGCTTCCATGTCGCAGCCGGCGTTCATCTTCGACGGCCGCAACATCCTGGATCATCGCAGGCTGTTCAAGCTGGGCTTTAATGTCTTCGCCATCGGTAAAGCTCCACTGAAGCACTTCTGAATATCGTTACTCAGTGGGGTTCGCCCCACTAAAGCACTTCAACTCAAGCAAGGTGAAATATGTCCAAGATGAAATCCAAAATCATGTCTGCATCCCTCGTCGGCGCCCTTCTGCCCATTCTGGCTGGCGGTCTATTGATCGCATGCAATAAGAAAGAGGAGAAAAAGGCGGAACCGGTCCCGCAATCCTCGGCGGCGGCGCCAATCATTGTGACCGCAAACGATCAGATGCAGTTCAGCACCAAGGCCATTGAAGTTAAAGCCGGGTCGGAAGCGGTGATTATTCTTCAGAATATCGGCACCATGGCAAAGGAGGTCATGGGCCACAACCTGACCGTCTTGAATCCCGGAACCGATTTGGCCGGATTCGCCACAAAGGCCATGGCGGCCAAGGATACCGAATACCTGCCCCAATCCGAAACCGGTTCGGTGTTCGCCCACACCAAGCTTTTGGGTCCCGGCGAGAGCGATACCCTGAGGTTCACGCCTGCAGTGGGCGAGTATCCTTTCCTATGCACCTTTCCTGGCCACTTCGCGGTGATGCAGGGAGTCCTGTCGGCGAAATAGAAGCCGACTGAATCCGGGGCGGCGGCTGAGGCGCCTTACATCACGACAAGTTCGGCGTTCAAGGCACCGGCCCGTTTGATGGCCTGAAAAATGGCGATGATGTCGCGGGGGCTTACGCCCAGGGCATTCAGGGATTTGGCCAAGTCGGACACATTGGAACTGGAAGGCATGACCCTCATCTCGGCCTTGGTCTCATCCACCTTGACGTCTTCGGATTCCGTCGTCGCCGAGGACTGGGTGGTGCCGCCGAAGGG
>JALYSE010000051.1:0-406 GCA_030854955.1 Fibrobacterota bacterium
GACGGTGAAGCCCAGGGCGTCGCAGACCTTGGCGAGCAGTTCGGCATGCCAGAAAAGCAGGGACAGTAGGGCGCAAAGGAAGATTAACAGGCCGTCCTGCCCCGGCCACAGGGCGGAGTGGGCTCCCAGGCCGATCGCCAGCAGAGTGATGGCCACCGTCGCAAAGGAAACAGCTAGTACGATCCACAGGTAGAAAGCCGCGGTGTTCCGCTCGCGTCGCGTCACGGACAGTGAATTGTACAGGAAGTTGGAACTGCGCATTTCCAGGAACTGAACGAACTGGCTGAAGAAATTGATCAGGAAGTTGTAGTCGCCGTAGGTTTTGGGCCCCAGGGCCCTAGGGATGATGCCGGCCTGGAGCACGGTCAACATTAGACCGACCAGGTTGGTCGTGAGCTTATAAAAA
>JALYSE010000051.1:416-8718 GCA_030854955.1 Fibrobacterota bacterium
TATCGCCGCTTGAAGGAATGCTGAGGAGCGGCCTGGGCCGTAGATTCGATGCCGCCGGCCCCCTGCGGATTCATTTCTGGAGGCTGAAGATGACTGCGACGTTGGAGACGTTGGCGACGAGGCCGTCCTTGCCATGGGCTCGGCGCAGCGGTGCGTCATGGCTGAAATAAACGTGATCGACATGGCCGGAAAACAGATCCAGGATTTCCTTCACGCTGTTGATCCTCTTATGCAGCTTTCCGGTCTCCTGGATATTGTATCCGACGAGCGCCTGTTCGTCTTGCTCGGTCATGGTGGCGTATTCCACGGCGATGGCGAGGACCCCGCCAGGCTTGACGATTCGGACCATTTCCCGGGCGAATTTCCCTGGCTCGCTGCTGTAGCTGAGGGTCCATCCTACAATCACCGCATCCCAGGCGCCATCCGGATATTTGGTAGCGTGCATGTCGCCGAGGTCGATTAGGGAAGAGTAGCTGATGAGATCAAGCCCCTTGACCCTGTCTTTGCTGAAACCGTTTCCTATCAAGGTGAAAAGGTCGTGCTCGTTGCGCGGTCCGATGACTAGAATCCGCGATTCCTTGGTCATGAGCTCTAGTACGGATAGGGGCTTGATAAGAAGATCAATGCGGGGGTTGAATGAACGGAGACCCTTTAGGTTGTGGGATACCGTGGTCTCGAAGGCGAACCGCGTCTCGAAGGTACGCAGGGTACGCTTTACGAAGAGGAGGAAATAAAGGCGGGACCGCACCACCCATTTCCGATATGCGGGGACGAGGTAGAGGCTCTTGGCGAAATTACGGATGCTCATGTCTTGTGGTCTTCTCCCGCCGCGCCCGCGGCTGTCTTGCTTTTTATTGACGATAATGCGCGCATCAGAGATACCGATCGTAGACGCCGGGATATGACTTGGCCATCGCGCGAAGAGCATCGCCAGCCGGGGCGCGCCTGGGATCCGGATATTCCATCCCGAAAAGACTGTCGCTGAACTCGAGCTGAAAGACAAGGCGGTCGCCGCTATGGACGTGCTTTCCTTTGTGCAGGCCGCGCGTATCCTCGGCGATAATCGTCCCCCTGGGCGCAATGAATTCGATGATGTCCTCCGGAGCGTATTTCCCCAGTACCTCGGCATCCTCGATTCGGACCTGTCCCTTGTCTAGGATAGAGCGGTTAATTCCGCCGGTTCGATGCGATCCGGCCACGAAGGTATGCGGGCCGTTGTCCGGGCCCACGTCGGTGATATAGAAGAAGAACTTCAGCCATTTGACGCGGTCCATGTCGAAATGGAAGAACTGGGCGGCATCCTTGTCCGGCTGCCTTGAGAAATCGGTGTGCCACCAGCTTGCGATAAGGTCGAGGATTGGTTTGCAGCCCAGGTAGGCCTGCGCCACCGCCAGGATGCCGGGATCAGCCATGAGGACCTGGGCTTCAGGGCACTTCATGATCACTTCCTCGGTCCACTCGTAGCGGACGCCGATTGGATTCGCGCGGTCATAGGCCACGAGAATCGGCTGCTTGTCCACCTTGACAACCGCCTTTTCTGCGAGAGCCCATTGCAACATGCGATCGCACAAGGCGTCCGGCAGCCGGTGTGCGAAAACATGGTAGCCCCGGTCGTCAAGACTGGTTTTGATACGCGCGATATCTTCCGGCGCCATGCTTCCCAGTACGCCCACCCCGTCGATGGGGACCGGGGGGCGGGATTTCGCTATGTGGTTGTGCAGGTAATCGTTCGAACGCCCGCTGGTGCGGCAGAAACATGCGACCAGCCCTTGGTGGCCGCGCTTGGGCGTAACACCGGTCTTTTTGAAGGCGCGCCAGCCGCGGATCAGCCAGAGGGTCTCCTGCACGACGCGGAGAGGCCCCAACAAGCGAATCGCGGCCAGGGCATTGAGGATGGTTTTTTTCATACGCTCAGAATAAATCCCAGCTCAAGGGAGTGCCTTTGGAGGCCTTCTTCCGGATTGGCTTGCCCATGGCCAGCTCCAGGAACTTAGTGGGAAGCCCTTTGCCCGGCCGGATGGCGCGCAGGTTCTTTTCCGTGAAAATCTCGCCGGCTTCCATGTCCGCGGCGACGTAAAGCGAGCGCCGGAATTGCAGTGAGGGCCGCTCGGCCTCGGTGGGTCCGTAGGAAACGTTGCCCAGCGACTGCCAGGCCTTCTCGCTTTCGGTTACGAGTAGACGCATCTCCTCCGGTTCCATCGAAAAGGTCGAGTCCACACCTCCGTCCGCGCGGCGGAGTGTGAAATGTTTCTCAATCACGGTGGCGCCAAAGGCCACGCTGGCCACCGAGACGCCCAATCCCATGGTGTGATCGGAGAGGCCGATCTGGCAGCCGAGCAGTTCGCGCATGTGGGCGATGGTGCGGATGTTCGTGTTGGCCGGGGAGGCCGGATAGGTACTGGTGCACTTGAGCAGGATAAGGTTCCTGCCTCCGCTTTCACGGAAAGCGCGCACAGTCTCGTCGAGCTCGGCCAGGCTGGCCATGCCAGTGGAGATGATTACGGGCTTCCCGGTCTTGGCCACCTTGCGGATGAGGGGTAGGTCGGTATTTTCGAAGGACGCGATCTTGTAGATCGGGACGTTCAGGGACTCGAGGAAATCCACGGATGTGGAATCGAACGGCGTGCTGAAACCGATCATGCCCTTCTCGCGGCACCGATCGAAAATGGGTTTATGCCATTCCCAAGGCGTATAAGCCTGCTGGTAGAGCTGGTAAAGGGTGGCGCCCTTCCAAAGACTCTTGGGATCCCGGATCGAGAACTCATCGCGGTCGAGGTCAAGGGTCATGGTATCGGCATTATAGGTCTGGATTTTAAGGGCATGTGCGCCGGTGCCAGCGGCGGCGTCCACGATTTCCAAGGCGCGGTCCAGGCTTTGATTGTGGTTGCCCGACATTTCCGCGATGATGAACGGCCGGTTTCCCTGACCGATCGTGAATTTTCCTACCGAAAAGGTATTCATGGGGATTCGCTCGATTCTTGTATAAACAAAAAACTTTCCACGCCTTGGTGTACCGTTTCCCGGGCGGGTGGGAATCCCGCTTTCACGAAGGCCTTGGCCGAGGCGGTATTCCCCTTCATGACCAGGCCTCTGATGCGATATCCGCCCGGGTGATCCCGCTGCAATCGCGTGATCCCGGTTTTCAGAATGATTGCAGCCAGGCCGCCTCCCCGGAATCCGGTAGCCACCGAAAAGCCGATCTCAGCGGCGCCGTCCCGGAACTGGAACCGGATCTGGCCGGCCGGAACGCCGTCGATCTCCAAAATATACATACAGGTTTCGGGGTCTATGAGTCGAGACAGAAACCAAGACGAGTGCGTCTCCATGTCGATTTCACCGGTCTGGTATGAGTTCCGCCTAGTCTCCTCCTCGTTCGCCCAATCGAAATAGAGACGCAGGTCGCCCTCGCGGGCGCGCCTAAGGTCCAGTTTCCCCCGAGTGGACGAATCGTTGGTGGAACCGGTACGGACCGGCAAGGCGCGAATCGCTTCCGCTACCCGACGGGATCCATCCCCGTCAACCATAGCCGCGGCAATTCGAGACATCGAGCTGAGGCGCCCGGGATCCCCGGCAAGGGCCTCCACGGCCGTCGCGATGAATTCCGGGGTAACTTCCGAGCTACGTCCGAGGCCCTGGACGGCGCCTGCGCGATCAAGGTTCAAGACGAGTTCCATTTGGTTCTCGGCCACGCTGACGGTCAGGCAGGGAAGCCCCAGACAGCATCTTTCCCAACTAGTGGTGCCGCCGGCCCCGATGGCCAGATCGGCCTCCGCCATCAGGGCCGACATCCGTTCGGCCTGGATGTGGAGGCGGATGCCGGGCCGTCCCGCGCAAGCCGCTTCGATCGCGGTGCGGTAGGGATTGGCTTCGCCCACCACGATGTCGGTGAAAAGGCCTTCCATGCGGATGAGGTCCAGGGCCGCTACAGCCTTGAGGGTATCGTTTCCAGGATCGGTGCCGCCGAAGAAAACGAGCAAACGTCGCAGGCGGCCCAATTCGCGCCGTAGGGAGGCGCGCGTTTCCGCAAACTCCCGGCGCAATAGGGCATGAGCGGGGCCCAAAAGCAGGAGACATTCGGGAACGGTTAGGCCCAGATAGCGTGACTCGGCCCCGGCATAAAGGTTTTGATCCAGCAGCAGGTCGCTGGCGTGGGGGCGGTCGGCCAGATCGTCGATGACGGCAATCCAATCGACTCGATCACGGACGCGTGATTCCCAACGCGCGTCAAGAGCGTAATGATCGATCACCATGCCGTTGACGGGACGGCCTTCATCGCGGTATCGGGCAAGGATGGCCTCGGTGGCATCAGCATCTTCCCGCCAGGTGGCTCCCAGCCAAGGGGCGTGGGCGGGGATGACAGGGTCGGGGGAAGCAGGTTGCGGAGCGCCGGGGGCAAGCATATGGACGGGAAATCCACGGGATTCGATCCGACCCTTCAGATGACCTGCATGCTCCCGGCAGAGGAAGACGACCTCATCCCCTTCATCGCGAAGGGTTTCAGCTAAAGTCAGGCACCGCATGACATGGCCGGTCCCGATTTGCAGAGAGGCGTCGGTGCGGAAGAGGATGCGCATGGGAAAGCTTCCGGTCGGTAAGGCGCCTAAGGCGGCCTCAGCCGACCTTTGCGTTGGAGTTCCGGACCGGCACGCCGTTGGACCCGAGAAAAGTCTTCGCCTCCAGTGGAGTCTGCTCGGTGAAATGGAAGATGCTGGCGGCGGCGACCGCCGATGCGCCCGCAGTCTGGACGGCGGCAAGCATGTCTTCGTATTTCCCGGCGCCGCCGGAGGCGATGACCGGGATCCGCACAGCGTCCGCCACGGATTTGATCATGTCCAGATCGTATCCCTCCATGGTGCCGTCCCGTTCGATGGAAGTAATCAGGATCTCCCCGACGCCGAGTCCTTCGATCGTGCGCGCCCACTCCACCAAATCCTTGCCCGTGGGTTTGGTTCCGCTGTGGCTCCAACATTCGTATCCACCCCCTTCGCGCCGTTTGGCGTCGATGCTCGCCACGATGCATTGGGAGCCGAATCGCTCCGCCGCTTCGCGGATGAGATTGGGATCCGTATAGATGCCGCTGTTCACGCACACCTTGTCCGCACCCGCGCGCAGAAGCTCCCGTACATGCGAGATGTCGCGCACGCCGCCTCCCACGGTGAAGGGGACGAAGCATTCGGCGGAGATGTCGTTGATGACGTCGTAATCGGGCGTGCGGCCCTCGCGGGTGGCCATGATGTCCACCAGGATCAACTCGTCCACTTGGCGGGTGTTATAGACCTTTACCGCCGGCAGCAAGGTTCCTGTGCGGCGCCAGCTGTCGAAACCCACTCCCTTGACCAATCCCACGTCCTTCCAGAGCATGGTCGGGATGATGCGCACCTTCAGCATGTCAGGACCGGTATTCGAGGAAGTTGCGGAGGAGCTGGAATCCGGCGAGGGAGCTCTTCTCGGGATGGAACTGCACGCCGAACACGTTGCCGGCGCGCACGGCGGCCGCGAGGCCACCGCAATATGGCGTCTTTGCGGAGACATGCGCCGGGTCCGAGGCCAGAAAATGGTAGCTGTGGACGAAATAGAAATCCATTCCGTTCAGGATGCCTTCGAAAAGGGGATCGCCGGGCTGGTGATGGACTTCGTTCCAGCCCACGTGGGGGATGCGCTCCCCGGCGGGCGCGATCAGTTTCTTCACTTCGCCGGGAATGAGACCAAGGCCTTCGGTCTCGCCGCCTTCGTAACCCATGGTGCTCAGGAGCTGCATGCCCAGGCAGATGCCGAGCAACGGGATGCCGTCTTCCACGGCCGCGCGGCGGATGGCCGCGTCCCACTTGCGCTCGCGGATGTTGGCCATGCCGTCGCGGTAGGCGCCCACACCGGGAAGGACTACGTGCGAGGCCTCGCGGAGATCCGCGGGATCTTCGGTCACCATGGCGTCCGCGCCGCACTCCTCAAAGGCGCGCCGGACCGAACCCAGGTTGCACATCCCGTAATCGATGATGGCCACTCGCGGCATGGTTCTCCCTATTCCACTATTCCGGGTAGACGAGCTTGGTCAGGTTGCCGTGCTTGTCTTTGACAAGGTTGCCCCGGGAATCGGTTTTGAAGATTTTCTTGTTCGTGAAGCGATCGCAGACCTTGATGAACTCGTCGACCGTCATGTCCAGGGGATCCAGGATGTCCTTGATGGTCTTGTGGAGGTAGGTCCACGGGAACTTGCCGTCATGTCGGTTGACCATGTCTATGGCGTCCCGGCGGGTAATGCGGTCGCGGCGCAGGTGCAGGCAGGTGATGTCCGTTGCACGCCCGAAACCAAACTTCAGGAACTTGAAATAGTCGTGGATGCCGGTCTGGTGGTTGTCGAGGTTCTCGTAGTTGACTACCGAACCTTCAACCGTATTTTCCAAGGTGAGGAAGCCGTTGGCCTGGGCGATCAGAGCATTTGAGTATCCGTCCCAGGGAAGGTAGTACCCCAGGAAGATGCCCGTGGTCCCGGCATTTTGGAGTTCGACGTCGGTGGGATAGGTGTACGGGATCAGGTGCCTCTTCTCGATCCCCTCCTGTCCGATCAAATCGGATACCCGCATGCCCAGCATGCCGCCGAACTCTTCCAGCCAGCGGCGGTTGAGCACGTTGTTTTCGCTTGCGGCGGCGGGCCCACCGTATTCGTTCTGGGAGTTCTCGCCCCAGACCAGCAACGGCACGCCGAATTGAACCGCGGCCCGGATGGGTATGGTGAAAATGCCCACATGCTCGGGCCAGGAAATATCGCCCACCTGCATTAGGCCCACGCGGTTCAGCTTGCGGCGAACCACAGGGTTGGGGGACATCTCCACGTAATCGACGCCCAAATTCTTGATGTTCTGGATGTTCTTCCGGCCGATTTCAGCCAGGTCGCAGGTGGTGGCGGTGACGCAAAGCGGGTTCATGCCGAGCTGCAGCATCCGGATCACCTGATAGGTGCTGTCCTTGCCTCCGCTCACGGGAATGATGCAATCCCAACGGCTCTGGTCCTTGGAGCGGAACCGGTCGAGTACCTTGTCGAGTTCGGCTCGGCGGGCGGTCCAGTCGACCACCTTCCGGCTCTCATAGCTCCGACAGGCGTTGCAGACGCCCTCGGCATCGAAGTGGAGATCCGGCTTGGTGTCCGGCATGACGCAGCGCGCGCAATACTTCATCGGGATTGCTCCAGGGAGGTTCAGGTTTTTTCCATCAGGAACCAGGTAATGTCGTCCTGGGGGAAATTGGGATCGCGGTGGTACGCGAATCCGTAATCCAGAAGGCGCAGGTTCTTGTGCGAGTCGAGGATCTCGCCCGCGAAATCGCGCTTGAAGAGCCTGTCCGTATGGCCGCGGTAAGGGATGGCCACGGGGGAGGGGTTGTAATACTCCGCGACCAGGACGTAACGCTTGGAGGCTTCCACCAAGCGCGTGTACACGTCCTTGAGGCGATCCGGATTGATGTGGATGAGAACGCCCTTGATAAGTGTCAGGTCGCGCTGGTAATCGATTTTGAAATCCAGGATCGACTCATGGTAGACCTTGGTCTTGCCCCATTTCTTGAGCTCTCCTACGGCCTGCTCGTTGATCTCGATGGCGGAAAGCTCGGCCGAAGGCAGCAGGTTGTGCAGGGCGTGCAGGTTGAGCCCCAGGTTGGATCCGAATTCCAGGATGGTCTTTACCCCTCGGGTGCCCGCCAGGATCTTGGAGAAGAGCGCGGTATTGCTCGGGATCCAAACTTCGGCCTGGTTGCGATCGGTATATTCGTTGCCAAAGGTCCCTTCCCAGAATTTTTCTTGTTCGGTCTTTTGCATGCGGTCTCCTACCGTGGAATTAGTTAAAGGTCTTTTTCTGCTCTATTTCGGCGTTGATGGCGGGCCAATCAGGATGGGCGGCCAGCAACGCGATGCAATCCTTGAGCAGGAAGCTGGGCTTCTCCGGATACAGCGCTTCGAGCATGTTCCGAATCAGGCGGAAATCATCCAGGGTATCCACCGTCCACCTGTGCCGGCTAAGGTCCTCCGAATTCCGGATTCCCGCCAGCTTGAACCGTTCCGGCCGCGAATAGATGAAGGGCGTAACGTGCTCGCGCTCAGGGATGGAAAGCGCCTCCTTGAAGGCCATATCCAGCACCCGGAATGGCAGGGCCTCGCAGTCCAGGCCGCGAGGATAGGATCTTTCCATCACGTTCGATACGTAGTCCAGGTCCGGATGGGCATGCAAATGACCGATGACCTGGTCGATGATTTCCGGATCGATCAGGGGGCAATCGGAGGTGACCCGCACCACGGTCCCGGCCGCATATTCCG
>JALYSE010000051.1:8728-10017 GCA_030854955.1 Fibrobacterota bacterium
CGGGCCAGCACGTCCTGCTCCGAACCGCGGAACGCGGCGATGGAATAGTCCCGGCAGAAATCCATGATGGGTTCATCGGTGGCGTTGGAGGTCGTGGCCACCACCACCTGGTCCGCTTTCCGGACCCGGAGCAGGCGTTCCAGCTGATACCCGAGCAGGGGCTTGCCCAAGACCTCCTTGAGGACCTTCCCTGGCAGCCTGGTGGAGGTCATGCGCGCCTGCACAATGATGACGGTCTTCATTCCGGTTACGTCCCGAGAGCGGATTCCAGGGACCGGACCACTTTGTCCTGGTCCGGTTCGCTCAAGTCGAAATAGAGGGGAAGGCTGATGGCCTCGCGGTAATATTCCTCGGATCGGGGAAAGTCCCCGGCCTTGAAGCCCAGCTTGCGGTAATACGGCTGGAGATGTACGGGAATGTAGTGGAGGTTCACGCCGATGCCCGCCGCGCGCAGGTTTTCGAAAACCTCCCGGCGACCGCGTTTCACCTTGCCGAGGTCCACGCGCACCACGTAAAGGTGGAAGCTGGAATACGAATCTGCCCGCCGACCGGGAACCCTCAGGGGCAATCCGGAAAGGAGGCGGTCGTACCGATCCGCCAGGCGGTTGCGCGTGGCAACGAAGGCGTCCAGGCGTTTTATCTGGCTTTCGCCCAAGGCGGCCTGAATGTCGGTGATGCGGTAATTGTAGCCCAGGTCCACCTGCTGGTAGTACCACGGCCCCTCAGACTCGCCTTCCATGAAGGCGGGATCCCGAGTGATACCGTGGGTCCTGAGCCGGGAAAGCCTGTCGAAAAGGTCACGGCGGTTGGTCACGATCATCCCGCCCTCGCCGGTCGTGACGATTTTGACGGGATGGAAGCTGAACACGGTCATGGCGGAATAGGTTCCCGCGCCCGTGGGCACGTTGCGGTACTTGGAACCGATGGCATGGGAAGCGTCTTCGATGACCGTAAACCCATATTTGGAGGCCAATGCGCCGATTTTCTCCATGTCGCAGGGAAGTCCGGAAAAGTGGACGGGAATGACCACCTTGGGAAGGCATCCCGCGCGTTCGGCGTCTTTGAGCTTCGCTTCCAAAGCGGCAGGATCCATATTGAGCGTGATCGGATCGATATCGACGAAGTCGACCTTGGCACCGCAATAGAGTCCGCAATTGGCCGAGGCCACGAAGGTGTTGGGCGAGGTCCACAGCCAATCCCCGGGTCCGAGGTCAGACGCCAGACAGGCGATGTGCAGGGCCGCGGTGGCATTGCATACGGCGACGGCATGGTTCGCGCCGCAATGGTCG
>JALYSE010000051.1:10027-20737 GCA_030854955.1 Fibrobacterota bacterium
CGGCAACGGACCTTTCAAACCTCTCAATGGCCGGCCCTTGGGTCAGCCAGTCGGAGCGAAGTACCCGGACGACGGATTCAATGTCCTCCTCCGATATGCTCTGCCTTCCGTAGGGAATCATCACACCTGCCGGCCGAACTCCTGGTCGTACCAGGCCTTGAGCTCCTCGGTTTTCATCCACTGGCTGTTGTTGTCGCTGGAATAGCAGAAGCCCTCTTCGCATCTCTTGCCGTTGCCGATGCGGGCCTGATCCTCGGACCACTTATGAATGGCCGGTAGAATTTTGAAATGATCCTTGTACTCGTAGGTGTAGTACGAGTCTTCCACGCTGATCATCTGCTCATGCAGCTTCTCGCCGGGACGGATGCCGATCACCTTGTGCCTGGCCTCAGGAGCGATGGCTTTGGCCACGTCGACGACCTTCATGGAGGGGATTTTCTTGACGTAGATTTCGCCGCCTACGGAGTCCTGGAGCGCATGCCAGACCAGTTCGACGCCCTGCTCGAGGGTGATCATGAAACGGGTCATGCGGACGTCCGTGATGGGAAGCTCGCCGTTTTTGGCCAAGGAGCGGAAAAGCGGGATCACGGATCCGCGGCTGCCCATGACGTTGCCGTACCGGACTACGGAGAACCGTGTGTCCTGCTTGCCGCTATACGAGTTGCCGGACACTAAAAGCTTGTCCGAGCAGAGCTTGGTGGCACCGTACAGGTTGATGGGATTGCAGGCCTTGTCCGTGGAAAGGGCGACGATGCGGTTGACCTTCTGTTCGATGGCGCAGTCGATCACGTTCATGGCACCGTGGATGTTGGTCTTGATGCATTCGAATGGATTGTATTCCGCCGTGGGGACGATTTTGGTGGCGGCGGCATGCACGACAAAGTCCACCTCGTTGAACGCACGGTGCAGCCGATCCTTGTCGCGCACGTCGCCGATGAAATACCGGATCAAATCGCTTTTCGGGATGGAGGCGAACTCATTGGCCATGTTCCATTGCTTCATCTCATCCCGCGAGTACACGATGATGCGCTCCGGAGTGTATTTCTCCAGGGTCATGCGGATGAATTTCTGGCCGAAGGACCCGGTACCGCCGGTAACTAAAATGGTTTTTCCGTTCAACACGATTTGATCCCTTTACCTGTGCGAAGTGGAATGAATATAGAAAAAGGCATTGTAATCCCATTTGAAAGGCGGCCCGGGGCATTCCGCCGAAAGGCGCCGCTATTGGGATTGAATGGCCTGGATGGAAAGAATAACCGCCAGGGCCACGCCGATGGTGCCCAATATGGCGTTTATCCCTCCGAACCAATCCAGGGGCTTTGGCTCGGGGCCTTGAGGCACGTAAATCACGCTGCCGGCGTCGGGCTGCCGGTTGAAATAACCGTCCCGGCTGGTTTCGCCGTTGGCATATTGGACAACCACCCGGTACTTTTCGCTCCTGCGCGTGAATCCGCCGGCCTTTTCGATGTAATATTGCACCGTTGCCCCCTCTTTCATGAGGACACTGGTTTCAAAACCAACCTCCCCCATAACTTTGATGGTATTGAGACGTTCCGGCACAAAAATGCTGTCTCCCCCCATCAGGGCAATGTTGGCTTTACTGTTTGGCCGTGATAACGCCCGCTTGATATCCACGCCGACGCGTCCGACGCTGTCCTTGGATCGGAAGAAGCGGCCGCCTTCGATATACCCGTTTTCCTTGAATCCGCCGGCGCGATCCACGACGGACGTCAAGCGCTCCCCCGGGAAGAGCAGGGCGTATTTGCCGGGATGGTGGAACAGGCCGTCCAAGGTGACGACTTCCTTCTTGTACCACCGGGGATCGATAGGCACATGGACCAGATCATTCGCCTTCAACAGAAAGCCCGGCTCGGATTTCTCCAACCCCTCCTCCATGCGCAAGGTTATCTGCTCGACCCGCCTCTCTCGGGAATTGCCGCGGAATATCATGACTTGCTGGTTCTCGTGATTAGGCAGGTACCCTCCCGATTGCATAACGAGGTCTTTGACCGAGGTTCCTTCGCGGAATTCGTAGCGACCGGGATTGAAAATGGCTCCCGCGATCTGGACACTGTCGGGAATGTACATGTCCTTGATGCTGTAGAGCAGGACGTTGTCCTTGGGCTTCAATTGGATGGTGTCCTGGATGACGCCTTCGAGGGAATAGGACATCAGATTGCTGGAACCGTTGGGATTGTACCTTACGATATGGACGCGCCCGAGGTAAGCGTCTTCCCGAAGTCCCCCGGCCTTGGCCACCAATTGGTTCACGGTGCTTATGCCCGTGGCCTCGTAGCTTCCCGGGTATTTGACGGGTCCGGATACGGTGATGAAATTTCTGCCCAATTCGGAGGACTTTTCCACCAGGATCTTGTCCCCGTCCTGAAGCTCCATCTTGGCTTTGCCCGAAAGGTAGTCCCTAGGGGAGGCAAGGTCCTGGATGTCCGACTTCCCGTCCTCGAAGATGCGTTTCATGGTCAGCTTGTGGCCCGCCGCCGTGGGATTCAGGCCGCCGGCGAATTCAATCAATTCCTTGACCCCTTCACCCTTTTTCAGCTCGAACACGGCCGGTCGGCCCACGTCGCCTTCGATTTCCACGAGGGCATCCGCGCGGCCGGAAAAAAGGACGTCCCCGTCCTGGAGAGTGTGAGGAGAAAGGGATTCGCCGCGGAGGAGATACTTGTACAGATCAAGCGAGAATTTGTTGCCGGAACGGGTGAGCGTCACATTTCGGACCGTGCCGATATCCGTCGGGCCCTTGGCGAAATACAGGGCGGACAGGACGCTGGTATGGCCCGTGAACACGAACCCACCGGGGACCTTGACTTCCCCCAGGACGAAGACGCGGATGGGCCCGGCCTTGCCGAGGGCCACTTCGACATGGGCGGTGCCGCGGTTGATGCCCGAATACACTTTCGATAAGCGCTGTTTGAGGACCTGCTGGGCCTGGTTGAGGTTCTGGCCGGCAAGGGCAACGATCCCTATCCCCTCAAGGAAGACCTTGCCGTCTTTGTTGAGGAGCAGGCTGTATTCCTTCTCCTTATCGCCCCACAATGAAACCGTGATCTCATCCCCCGGACCGAGCACGTATTCGCGTCCGGCGGATCCTCCCGCGCTGGTAAAGGCGCTGCGATCCAGGTTCCCGAAAATCCTCTGCTCGTATCGTTTGGGCACAGCCGGCTTGTGGAGCCTGCCGCGCCTGTTTCCGGTGGTGTCCTCGGCGAGGGAGTCGTACTCGAAAGCCATTTGCGAGGTGTCCGAAGGCGTCGAGAGCACGGAATCCATACTCGCCGCGGAACGTTTTGATGCGCGACCGGCCTCCGAGGTTAGAGGCGGGAGGCCGCGCGATTGTCTTTCCTTGAGCAGGGAATCCGACATCTCCTGGTCCATCAAGGATTCAGCCTGTTGTTTTCGGGCCGAGGAAACCTTGTCTTCCAAGCTTTGGGCGTGACCGGAAAGCTGCAGGAAAGCCAGCATGGACGCCCATGGAAGGGTTTTGAGAAAGACCCTGCAAGTGATTGTCATTGCGGCAATTATAATAATTATTCCAAGGGAATGGTCAATCTAGAAGGTGTTAATCCGGGATGTTACATCCGGACTTTTCCTTCAAGAAAATCGGCGTACGCTTTCTCGATTCCTTTTTTCAGGGTGGTTTTAGCGGACCAACCCAGGGATTTCAGCCGCGAATCGTCGAGGAGCTTGCGCGGTGATCCATCCGGCTTGGCATGGTCGAATACCAGCTCTCCCTTGAATCCCACCACATCCCGGACCGTTTCGGCCAGTTCCTTGATGGTGACCTCCTGCCCGCTTCCCACATTGATGGTCTCGTCATGGAGGTATTCGTTCATCAGGAATACGCACGCCTCAGCAAGGTCATCCACGTACAGGAACTCGCGCTTTGGGGAACCGGTTCCCCAGACAATGAAGGAAGGCTGATTGTTGGATTTCGCCTCGTGCACCTTGCGGATCAAAGCGGGCAGCACGTGGGCGTTCATCAAATCGTAGTTGTCGTTGGGCCCGTAGAGATTGGTGGGCATGCAGGAGATGAAGCTGGTATGGTATTGCCGGTTGTAAGCCTGGCACATCTTGATGCCGGCTATCTTAGCCAAGGCGTAGGGTTCGTTAGTAGGCTCCAACTCTCCGGTTAGCAGGCAAGACTCCTTCATCGGCTGTTCGGCGAACTTGGGATAAATGCAAGAACTTCCCAGAAACAGCAGCTTCCGCACCCGGAAAATGTAGGATGAATGGATGATATTGGTCTGGATGCACATGTTACTGTAAATGAAATCAGCGGGATAGGTGTTGTTGGCGTAGATGCCGCCTACCTTGGCCGCGGCCAGGAACACGTAGTCCGGCTTTTCAGCCTTGAAGAAGTCGAAAACCGCTGTCTGGTTGGTGAGATCGAGCTCCTTGGAAGAGTGGCCGAGTATGTTAGTGTACCCTTGGGCGCGAAGACTGCGGGCGATGGCGTTACCCACCATTCCGTACATTCCGGCTATGTAAATCTTGGCGTTCTTTTCCATGTGGGACTCCCTAATCTGGCCGCATCATAATAAGAAAATCACGCGTGATGGTCCACGGACGCGTCTTAAAGACGCTACTGACTGTTCGGAAACGTCCAGGACGTTCCCAGGGAGATTTGGGCGTGATTCGCATCCCTCCCGGCCACATGACCGATATTCCAGAAATGCTGCCAGCCCAAGCCCCCATGGACTTCCAGGCCGCGGCCGAACCGGTAGGCCGCCTCCCACCGAAGGCGAAGCTCCTCTTCCGGGATTCCGGTCGGGGAGTCGTGAGCGGAGGCGTAATAATCCTCGTAAGGCGTGGAAAGCCCTACTTCGCCCTGAGAAAGCCGGGCCGCAGAAACGGACATTCGCAGGGCCCCGCGCCACGCACCCATCCGGTACCAGAAGTCGAAGGCATCGCCCCCCCGCAGGTAACCCATCGGATAATCGACCACGTACCGATCCACGAAGCGCGCATCGCCCGATTCCTGCATATTGGTCGCCAGAACATGCCGGGAAGCCATGGTATTCAAGGGCTGGAGATAGCCGTAAACGAAAGGGTCCGTGCGGATGGCGTGAAGGCTTTGGGAAAAGGTCCAGCCCCGCGCCGAAAAGCCGTGTCGGACCGAGGCCAGGTAACCTAGAAGTGACGCCGTCTGGCCCTCGCCCTCCGTCTCTGCGTACTGCGCGTCGTCGAGGTACAGCTCTCCCGCCAGCGAAACGCCCCACGGCAGCCTAAAGGCGGCGTCCAGACTCAGGGCGCTGTTGGTATAGCCGTCCTTGAAATCGTTATGGAAGAACACGAACGGGCCCGCGTCGCGCAGGTCCGGCACCTTGCCTCCGATGATCTGGGTCTCGGTGATGCCGAGGGTGAGCGGCCCCAGATCCCCTTCCAGCCGGTGGGCGAACAGGGTTTTGATGTCCGCGTCCCAGACCCGTTTGTGGAATATGTTCGAGCCATTGCCCACGCCGTAATGACGTTGCCGGTATTCCTCCGAACCCACGGGGTAGTTTTCGCTGGAGGAATCTCCCGTTGGGGTCCCCTCCAGCCATGGATTCAGGCTGGAAACCAGGAACCGGTAGCGGGCATGGGGCATTTTCAAGGCGAATTCGGCGGCGTTGTGGAAGGGGACGGCTTGACTGAGCGCCAAGCCAAAATCCGGGGAGGGGGACCAATGCACCTTGAATCGCCCGATGGTGAAGGCGAAATGCGCATTTTCCGCGTGGAAATAGCCTAATGTCGGCTCGTTAAGGTCCACTTCCTTATCGGAAAGGGGCAGATTGAAGCCGAAATCGTCCCGATGCCAGGCAACCAGGTCACGGCGGAGGCCGATGCGGAAATGGAGATAGCTATTTGAAGAGATGGGGTAGCCCAGTTCCGTTTTTACGACCGACGGCATGCCGGTCCAGGCGCCCCCGATTTCGGGGTCGACGCGGACGGACTCCCAACCCGATCCGAAATCTTCGAATGGCGTCCCCAATGGGTACCGGCGTTCGATGGGGTAGGCGCCCAAATCCAAGGTCAGGGAGTAGGGGCGGGACCTCTTTTTTTCATCGCAGAAGGCCTTCAGCCTTTCGCGGACCTGGTCTTCTCGGCCCGAATTCGTCGGTACAATTCCGCCCACTTCCGAACAGATTTCTACAATGGTGGTGGGCCAGGAAATTCCGGCAGGTTGCTTTTCCGCCATAATGGAATAAGTTTGCCAAAGTTTCCCGGCGTAATCATGAGGCCAGACCAATTCCGATTCGGCCCAAATCCCGGTAGGGCTTGATGCATGGGGATCGGTGGCCAGGGCGGTCAGGTAAGATCCCAGTAATAATGTGCTTGCAATCCGGATCACCGAAGGAAATAATAGCACTTGTCTGTAAGAGAAAGCAGCATTAGGTAGGCTATGTTCCTTCTACTCATCCTCTTGACCTCCTTCCTGGTTTGCGCAGTCTGCCTGCAACTGCTGATGTGGAGCCCTATCGCCAAATATTTCGGCGACGCGCCGAACCATCGCAAGGTGCATCAGACCATAGTGCCGAGGCTGGGCGGATTGGGAATCATCCTTGCATTCTTGGTGGTGTTCTGCATCCGGACTTTAGTCCCCGATGACCTGTGGCCCAGGTCGGGCAACTACTTCTCCGGAGCCCTGATTTTCACCGCCCTGTTTCTGGCGGTGGCCGGCAGCCTTGACGATGTTCGCACCCTGGGGTTCAAAACCAAATTCGCGCTTCAATTCACCCTGGCCACCGGGGTGGTAGTGTTGCTGGGCCACAAATTCGGCGCCGTTTCCCTTTTCGGCCATAGGGTGCAACTGGAGCAATTCGGACCCATTCTGACCATCTTCTGGATGGTGGCCGTAATGAATGCGTTCAATATCATCGATGGGATCGATGGATTGGCCGGCGGCGTGGCCATATGCGGATTCGGGGCGGTAGGGTGCATGGCCTACGCCAATGGGGACCAATACCTGCTGGCCATGAGCGTGGTGTTCATAGGGCTTTGCTTCGGGTTCCTGAGATTCAATTTTTCAAAACGTCACAAGGTGTTCCTGGGGGACTCGGGTTCCCAGTTCCTGGGGGCCACCCTGGCCTTGTTCGCCATCGAGGCGCAAAGCCTGCCGAATACGCGGAACAGCATTTTCATTCCCCTGCTCGTTGTGGGGTATCCCCTTTTCGATATCAGCGTGGCGATGCTGCGACGGTTCCTGAAGGGCAGCGCGCGGGGCCTGGGCGGTAGAATTCTGCGAATGTTCGCCGCCGACAACGAGCACCTCCATCATCGTCTTGTTTTTCTCGGCCTTTCGCATATGCAATCCACCTTCTTGTTGATGCTCGTAGCCTCGACCCTGGGGGCCGCCGCCATCATCATATCCCGGGTGCAGGTCTGGGAAAGAGTGGCGGTGCTCACCTATTTCGCCACGGCGTTGTTTCTCATCCTGAACCGGCTCGGTTACCTGGGTATGCGGCCTTGGCTGACATTTCCGAGATCCAAGGCGATGCCGAACAATATCGTGGGGGTGATTGAGCCCGACGAGGTCTTTTTCCACTCTCTCAAGAGCTTTAAGCAGGATAAGTTCGACTTTCTAAGCATGCCAGCCAAGCTCACCAAATTCATGGGTGACGAGCTCGTCGCTGTGACCTTATATAACGCCTCCTCCGAAAGGTTCGAGGAGAAGTGGGCCTCCGCTTTGCGTGCTTCCGAATATCATGATTGTCCCGCCATTGTCATCGCGGATGCGCCCGACATCGAGCGCGTAAAAGCGCATCATCCCGAGGGATTCAAATCCATCCATTTCATGGAAAAGCCGGTCAGAATCCCGGATTTGATTCGCGAATTGGAAAAGTGCACCCAGCCCAGAGTGAAAGCATTGGCGCGCCGCCCTCGGGAGCGCAAGTTCTCCCTGGCCCAGATTGCGTTGAGGAACCGTGCCAGACTCTAACCGCCATAGGGTTCTCGTCATAAGCAAAAACCCCCAGGTCAGAAATGAGCTGGTGACTTTGCTGAGCGGATACGGGTATTTCGTGGAATATTGCCAGGGAAGGCTTGAAGGCGTGCGGAAATTCCGCGCCCACAAGCAGCCCATCGTCATCCTCGATGTTCCGATACTCCGTCTCTTTCCAAAGCGAATGTTGGATTTTCTCCACCGAGTGCGCAAAAACACCATTGTGCTCATCGCCGCCCATAAGCATGAGGAGGCGGACGCTTTCGAAAAGCTGAGCCTGGGGGCTTATGACATCCTCAATTTGCCTCTCAAAACGGACTTTCTTAAGTTGACTCTGAGTCGCGCGCTTGCCCAGCATAAGTTGACTTTGGAAAACATATTCATCAAGAACTTGCTTTTCTTCGGACTGTTGATGGCTCCGATTTGGGCCCTGCTGGCGTTCCTCATCGTGCGCTGAACCGATTAAGTTCCCTTCGCGCGCAAAAGTCGAAGTGGCGCTTGAAACTTCAAATTCCTCAATGGTATCCTAAATCCATGATTCCAGAATTTTTTGAAATTCTGGAATATTTTTAGTTTTTGTACCTTTCTCGGCGTCCGGACGAGATCACTAATCTTGATGGTGAGAGCGGCCTTGCCGGAAGCGGAAAAAATCCAAAAGCGGAACAGGAAATCGATGTCCAATAGATTTATTTCTTGCATTTTCATCGCCCTGTCAATGGCGAGTACGAGCCCTCTGTTCGCGCAATCTGTTTTTGACGAAGAACGGGCGATGGAAGCCGTCAGGAGCGGCAAGCTCAAGCTCACGGATGAAATGATCGAGGCGCAACGGAAGCTTCATCCAGAATTGAACGGGCTCTCCAATCAGGAAGCAAGAAACAGACTGGAATCGAAGGCGGCAGCCTCGAAGGGCGACACCGAAACCTCCGTCATCAGTGCCCCGGAAAAGCCGAAGCCACCCGAACCGCCCGCGAGCAATTCCCGCTTTCCGGAAGGGTTAGTCCGATTCGGATACGACTTTTTCAAAAATAACAACGCGGGGGTGGTGGACGGTTCTCTCCCCGCCCTTCCGGAATACATCCTCTCTCCCGGGGACGAAATCCAGATTTACACGTGGGGACGTGAAAACCAGAACCGGAACGTGATTATCGATAATGAAGGCATGTTCCGATATCCACCATTGGAGCCTATGCGGATGGCCGGGCTCAAGTTCGACAATGCATCGAAAAACATTATAGCAGCCCTTGAAAAAATCCATGGAATCAAGGCCTCGGTTGCCCTCGGCAAGTTGCGAAGCATCCGCATCATGGTTTTGGGCGAAGTCTCAAGTCCAGGATCATATGTAGTTCCCGCTGGCGCGACCGTGACCTCGGCGCTGTTCAAAAGCGGGGGAATCACGAATATCGGGAGTCTCCGCGGAATCCAGGTCCGCAAAGGGGGCCAATCGAACATTACCTTGGACCTTTACGATATGCTGCTGCGCGGAAACAGCAGAGGCGATGTCCAATTGCTGTCGGGGGACGCTGTATTCGTCCCCGTCGCCCCGATCCAGATTGCGGTGACAGGAATGGTCAAGCGGCCCGCAATCTATGAGGTGAGATCCGGAACCAAGGTATTGTATGCCCTGGAGTTGGCGGGAGGGCTGAGTTCAAGCGCGTTCAAGGGCCGAGTGAGGTTGGATCGCGTGGAAAGCCACAAGCGCAAGGTTGTGCTGGATGTAGGCATGGAAAAGGTAGGGGGCAATTCGAACGTCTCCCTCCAGGATGGGGATATTCTAAACATAGAAGAGGTCCTTTCCAGGGAATACGACGTGGTTTACCTGCAAGGCAACGTGAATCGTCCCGGACGATATGAATACAAAAAAGGAATGACCATTCGCGACCTCGTCCCCGGCGTCAAGGATTTGAAGACCGAAACCTTCTTCACCTATGGTCACATCAAAAGGTCGAGTGAGGACGATCAAGGCGCTTTGCTGCTCCCGTTTTCCCTAAAGGATGTTTTCGAGAACAATACCTCCGTGCCGCTGATGCCCAGGGACACTGTAATTGTTTATAGCAAATACGATATTATGGACCAGCCCGAGGTCAAGATTTCGGGGGTTGTGCGGCGGCCAGGCAAGTACCCGTTTGTAGACAAGATGCGGATTTCCGATCTGGTCATCGCCGGTGGTGGGCTTACCATGGAGGCGTATCTCCATGAAGCCCATTTGATCCGGTCGCTTAACATCAAGGAAAGCGACTCCCTATACTCAACATTGCTAAAGGTGAATCTCGCGAACCTCATAGATAATCCCGGCGATGAGAACAATGTCGAGTTGCGGCCATCCGATTCCCTGATCATCTTTCCACGAGAGAATTTCGTCCTGCCGAAAGCGATAACCATCAATGGAGCGATCAAGAAGTCGGGCAGCTTCGAGCTGACCCAGAACATGGGCGTGCCGGAACTCATCAGTCAAGCGGAAGGCCTTACTAAAAACACGTATAAGGTCCGTATCGAGGTGGTGCGGCGCATAATCGAGAGGGATAGCGTGGTCAAGCGGGAGATCCACAGCCTCAATCTGAAGGACCTTCTCGAAGGCAGGCGGAAATTCGGACTTCAGGATGGGGATGCAGTCTACATCCGCGATGTCGTGGACCACCAAGGAGCCATTGGCGTCACCCTGGCGGGGGAGTTCAATTTTCCAGGCCGCTACGAGGCTTCCAAGGGCGAGCGCATAAGCAGCCTGATCCGCCGTGCGGGCGGATTCACGCCCGCCGCTTATCTCAACGGTGCAGTCT
>JALYSE010000051.1:20747-22038 GCA_030854955.1 Fibrobacterota bacterium
GGACTCGAGGATATCGAACGCCGTTTACAGGGCGAATTGGACAATTCGCTTTCCCAGACGTCGAACGATAAAGACCGGGCCACAATCATGGCTGCAATCGCTCAGAGGAAATCCCTGCTTGATGAAATCAAAAAGGCCCCTTACCTCGGCCGGGTAATCATCCATTTCGATAATGGCTTCCGTTTTGAAGGAGGCGATGAGGACATCACGGTCGATGACGGGGATTCCATCTATATCAATCCGTTGGCGAGCACGATATCCATCATGGGCGAGGTCTATTCCCCGACCAATGTAATCGTGGCTCGGAAAACAAATTCCATAAGCGAATGTCTGAACATCGCAGGTGGAGTTAATGAGTACGGCGACGAGAATAACATCTTCTACCTTAAGCCCGATGGTTCCGTCCTGACTCCCCGCAACTCCTCGTTTTTCGGATGGCGGAGCGTAGAGCCTGGGGGCATCATTGTCGTGCCTCCGAAGGGTCCAAAGAAGGACTACCTCGACGGATTGGCGAAAATCACCCAGATTATTTATCAGATTGCCATCAGCGTAGGCGTAGCGAAAACGGTTTTCTAGGGGGAAGGGTTCAAGGCGGTACGGAATCCGACCAATGGAGAGGGACGAAGGGGCCGGTCAATAAGGAAGGTCGGAAACCTTTCCTATCGGTCTGGCGGGATTGCCGGCCACCACTATCCCGTCGGAAACGTCCTTGGTTACAACGCTCCCCGCGCCGACCAAGGCGTGCACCCCGATTTTCACCCCCGGGAGTAACGTCGCATTTGCAGATATGATGGCCCTGGGCATGATGTGAACCCCCTTCAGTTGATTCTTGACGTTTGGGGATCGGGGATACTTCGCATTCGTGATCACGACGTTCGGTCCGATCCAGCATTTCTCTTCCAGAATGGTGAATTCCGGAATGAAGGCCTGGGTGTGTATGCGCACGCCGCTGGAAATCCTCACATGGTGCTCAACTACAGAAAGCGTGCCGATGCTTACATCGTCGCCGATTTCGTTGCACTCCCGGATATTGGCTTTATTGCCGGTCTGGAAATGGGATCCGATCACGTTGCCGGCATAGAGGATGGTATGAGCCCGGATGATGGCTCCGTCTCCGATGATGGTTTCCAATTCTCCCGGCGCGCATCCTGCCGGAGGCATTCCCACGATGGCAAAATCCTCGATGACACAGCCTTTTCCGAGCTTCACATTGGGATAGACAACGGCCCTTTCGCTTATCATTTCTCTTCCCCTAAGCGGCAGTTCTTGGGCGTAAAGCGGAGTGCTACTT
>JALYSE010000265.1 GCA_030854955.1 Fibrobacterota bacterium
CCTGGTTCCCGTGGAAGAATCACCCGTTCTCTTGCAACCCGAATGGGTCAGCGCCAATGCCGCCGAAACGGTCCTACAATCGGCTGCCATCGGCGCTAAGACCACTTTAAGCGTCAATACGCAGAATCTGACGCCGGGCGATCTCATCCGTTTTACCGTCTATCGGGCAGCCGATGATGCCATGATTGCCTCCGCAACCGGAAATGTTGGCTCCACGGGGAATGATGATAAAGCCCGCTGCCGATCCTGGACAATTCCGGTCCAGACCGGAGGTGCGTCATTGAATGGAAAGGAAATTTATTTCATCGCCCGGTTTCCGCCCAAGGATTTGGAAGTCAAAAGCCCCTTGTTGCAAATTGGCAAGGCGCCATTCAAATTGTGGTTGGAAATGGATGTGGACAATCCCAAAGCAAAAGACGATACCTTGATTTTGCTGGACGCCGACGGAGGCGAAGTGAAACGAACCCAGGTTTCCGAACTGCGGGAAGACGGAAATAACCGTGTTTGCCTGGTCCTGGAAGACCTGGATCGGTCGGCCAAATACAGCATGATCCGTGACTTGGGATCCGATGAGGACGGCGGCAAGGAATTACTTTTCGAGGCTATGAGCCCGGATGAACTCGAAGCCTGGTTTGAGAATCCGGCCTCCCCCCTTTAAATTCGTACAGGAATGAAATGAAATCGAGCAATGGACTATTTCGGAATCGGCGGTGGGTGTTCGTCTTTGCCCTGAGCGGGGGATTGGTTTTGGGACTCGCCGGCTGCAATAAAAAAGAGGCGGAGCCCCAAAGGGAACGCAACGCCGAGGGATATGAATACGACACCTTGATCACGCGCCCAAAGCCAACGGGGTCCAAGGAGGATTTGGTGCGGCTGACCCTGGTGCAGCAGCGCCAAGTCGTGGAACGGCCTACCCGGTTGAACAAAGAAACCCAGGATTTCGTAGTCACGGTGTTGTCCGATGGGACGGAGGAAAAGGTGCTAGGGCCCGCTAGGGGCGCCAGTCCTTGGATTACACGGGATGGAAAGTATTTGATTTATCGGGCGGATGGGTTAAGTGGGGAGGGTGTTGCGGATGGGCTGGGGCATCAAACGATTTGGTTGGAAGACGTCGCGACTAAGGAGCGGAAGCGGCTTGTAACGGATAAGGATCCGAGTCCTGATTATACCACGGATGGGAATTTCAGAATCAAGCTGGGTGGCGAGACCCCAACAAATCATAGGTACCTGAGTGATTTTTATTATCACGCTCCCAGCGATCAGGTTTTCATAAATGACCCTCCTTGGTTTTGGGTCTATGATTTGGCCACCGGAAAAAAGCGAAAACGAATTTCCTACGGAAAAAAGCTACTGCCCACAAGCAAGGACCGTGTAATTGCTGTGGGCAGAGACCACAGCAATCTGGTTGAAAAGGAAACCTGGGCCAAGGTTTTGGATGTGAATTCCTCTTTCGAAAAGGTGATCTTCAAGGATAGCACAAGCGAAAAAGAACTGTATATCGAGGGGATGCGAATCACCGACAAGGGCGACAAGATCCAACTACTTAAACGTGTTAGAACTATCACCGGCTCACCGGATACGTTGTGGTTATTGGGCCAGGATTTTTCCATAAAGGAAACCCTTACTTTCGATCAATCCCGAATCGGAAAAATAGACCCCTCCGGAAACTGGTTTTATTTTTCGAATTACGATTTTGTCGGCCGAGTTCGTTTGGAAACAATGATCGCCTATGGGAAGCCCATTCCAGAGGGATGGTTGGAACAAAATTGTGAAATCATTTTCGGATTCGGCGGATTTGGCAAAGTCACTTGGAGCATCTCCTCGTTGAATCTCACCTCGTTATAGGAGCCACATGATCCGCCCAGAATTGACTATCCCCTTTTTGATGACCGGATATTATCAGCCGGGTAATAAAGGCGATCCATTCAAGTCCATGGAACCCGTCGGCAACCGATATTTCGTCCAGTTCACGAAAAAGTTAGGGCCCCTGTTCTTTTCCACGGACAGCATTGGAAAAATCCAGTCGGTCAAGTCGGATTTGATCGGGCATCCCGCCTTGGCTATTCTGGAGAGAATGCCGATCCATATCCTGTTGCTGCCCCCAGGTCTGGTGCAAAGTGCTTTCTTGAAAAACCCCAAAAAATGGCAAAAAAATTTACTGGATGAAATCATTAAGCAGGGTTTCCCGAACCAGATGGAAACCATCCCCGTCCAGTTTGAAAGTAAGCACCTTCGAGTTCCCCTGCCGTTCGAAAATGAGGAGAAAAAAGCCTACGACCTGTTGAAATCGGGAGGGCCCTATTCCGGACATTTGATTCCGAAGTCGCAAATCTTAAGTCTGGTCGTCCCAAGTTCTCTATTCGAGGTGGACCTTGAAAAACCCAATAGTGGGGTACTTTCAGGTCAAGGTCTGAATACAACCATCGAGCCCGTCGTTTCAAATCCAAAGAGGGAAGAAAAAATCCCCCCTGGATTTACTCTATTCAACCTCATCAATACCGAAAATTCCATTGCCGGCGGTAAGTACCAATTCCAAATCAGCGGGGATCAATTAAATTTGGAACGGTTTCCCAAAAACCACATCCTCAGAAAAATTGGACTGAAATTCAGTCTGTCCGTCAACTTCTCCATCCGGTCGCTATTGGTTGACGCCGACTTGCATGTACTCCAACCCATGGGGCTGGAGCAGGCCATCATGATGAGCTTTCCCGAATCCTATGCGTATCTGGAACAGATGATCAAGGAAAAACCGGGTTCCGAGGCGGAGGGAAAGGGAAACATTCCCGAAGCGGTAGATGCCCTCAAGTCCTTCGTGACGGCTACGAAATGGATGAACGAAAAACGAAACATCGTAACCGGCCTCCTCAATGCAGAGGAATCCAAATTTTGGATGTCCTTTTGTAAAGTGGGGTGGAAAGAATTTTCAGGTTCGTTTGATGCAAAAAAAGACGAAACGAGCGAAAAAATCAGAAAGCTTGATAACATTTGGAATGCCTACTGGACCGGCAAGGACATCGTTAAGAAATGGGAGACCATCCGTAAAAACTCCGAATTCATCGAAGAAAACCGGGAGGGCCTGAAAAAAATCGCCAAAGCCTGGGACGACAACCTTTTCAAGCGCCTGTACCATGGCAACCGCTGGCAACGCTACTTAATCAAGGCGACCGTGAAGGCCAAGTCGGAAAATAAGCCACTTCCCGCCTTGGCATCCCAACTGGTTCGGGCCGATGTGAGCGTGGAGACGGCTCGCAAACTAATGCACGACGGCATCCCAAAAGAACTCAGCAATATGGATCATTTGCTGGGGAGCAAGGCCAAAGTGGTCGGGAAAAGCCTGCTGGCTTTGGATGTGGCCATCTCCTTATGGTCCGTCTACTCGACGCTTGAGGAAATCTCCGACCTAGGTGCGGATTATAACTTGGCTAAACGTAGATTGGCGCAGGCTTTCGAGGTGTACCGGCAGAAGTATTCGGGCAGCCTGAATCACGATGCCCTTCGCGCCTTGGAAAGCTTGCGGCTGTTGACGGATGCATCTCAATCCAAGTTGCATTTAGCGCAAAAAGAAGCCGTCCTAAAATCGGTGGAATGGGTATTGGGCGTGGCGACGGTTTTTCCCGTGGTCGGTGAGTTCGCCGCCTTGGGGTTGTTGGGGAAGGCGGGAGTTGAGTTTCTGGGTAACGTCACGGCTTCCGTGGGTGCTACCTTGGATGAATATTATTTCAGCCATTATTTCGCCCGCATGTCGGCACAGCGAGATCAATTCAGCGAATTGCAGAGAGCCCACACTCTGAATGCAGGAGCCTTGACTCGGATCGCCTCCGGTAAAAAGCCGGAAGAACTTTTTGAAAACATCCATGTCCAACATCGGTTGCGGTTGGCTGCGCTCATCGGGCTGTTGAGACTGGTTCAGCGTTGCGGATCCCGAACCGACTCCGTCTCCTTTCAAAAAAGGGTGAAGGATCTGGACATCCAAGGCTACCTCGAAACCTTCTTTCTCGCGCAAAAAAAAGGCTCCATCCCACTTTGCTTCGATCAACCACTGGATATGCTTTGGACTTACAGTAAGCCATGGCGCGCCGAAAAGAAAAAGGACGAACCGGGCTTCCTGGAAGAATCCTTCATCACCCAGGGCATCATGCTCGAGCGCATTCCCTTGTCCTACCGCCGCTTTTTTCCGATTTATTTCATGGACTCCGATGGGGCCGAACACTTCGCCCGTGTTTTTTCCCGGGACTATTCCGCATCGGTGAAAACCGATAAAGTCCGAGCGCATGTTTGCCTCCGAGAGCAGGCGGGTGAAAAGTGGGTGCTATTGGCGGATTGGTCCAAGCCCATCTTGCCTTATACCGGCGTCCGCTTGATTTTGGAGGTAGAGGGTAAAGGGGATTTGGCCGGGGTGCCCATCTCCCTGCGGCTCATCCGCAAGGATTTGTGGTTTGACAACGAAGGTCCTCTCTACAAAGGTGTTCTGGTCGATTTTAAAAAAGTGTATGCCGGCGTTTCCGATGAGCAGTCCAACCTGGATATGCTCTTGAACCACAAATCGCGATCCACTGAGTGTTTTTACGGTTGTGAATTCATACCCTGCTATTTTTACAAACAAAAATATTACGAGGGCTTGAAACCGTTCGGCCCCTTGGGAATGCGGACCAATCTCACCTATCAGGTCAAGTTCAAAGCCGTTATCGGTGGGGTAGACTATCCCGTCGAAATCCAAAATGGGCCGGTTAAAACCTTGGACTTTCTGACCGTCTCCATGCCTTTACAAAACCCGGTTTGCGTGGACTTTCTTTTGCGTTCCGAATTTCTATTGAACCGCACCTCCGGTCCCTCTCACGAGCCCCTGTTTATCAAGTATCCCCAGGCAAGAAAACCTATGCTGTTGTGCGCCTTCGCAAAACAAAACGACCTCTGGCACTCCGGGACTTTGGAGGAATCCTTGGGGGGATTGCAGCACAAGTGGACCTTAAACTTCAAGGGTGCGGGTAAAGGCAAGGGCGGGTTCAATTGGGGAAAACCTTTTGAGATGGTCTTCTTGGTGGGCGCGCCGAATACCACGCGCTTCTGGGAGGATCGCGAAGAGAAGCGCATTCCCGCCATCCTAAGCTTGGCGGAAACGACTGGGTTGAATCGTCAAGGTCCGCAATTCCCGATTGAGTTCCATGCCCTGTTTGATACCGAAGGCCCCAAAGCCGGCAGCCTGGAGGTTGCGGAAATCAGTGAGGAAATGGCACGGTTGGAAATCTTCCCCCAGGAGCCGGCTTTCAAGCAGGGTCGTCTGCAAATGCAACGTCCGCTTCATCTGTTTGCTGCGCGATTCACCTCAATGTATTGGGTGCAGGATGCTTCTGGTGGTTTTCCTTCCTACGAGGGCCTTAAACCGTTTTCCCGAAAAATGGCGAAGCAGGGAAACGACCATTGGGAGTACTTGATTTCGATTCAAAGCGATCCGCCGTCCTTGGGTCTTGAGTTGAATGAGTGCTTGGAGTTGATCGTCGACGGGATTCCGGATACGCCGCCTGCCGGGCGTGAGTTTTTAGGAAATGAAACCTTTATCACCGATGAGGGGGTGGGGAAAAGTAAACGGGTGCATCGGGTGGATTTTGAGAGGTAAACGCTTGGAAACCCCTATGACGATGTACCATCTTCAGACTTTACTGATATAAGTACGTGCGTCCTTCAGCAACAACACCAACTGCCCCTCCTTTACCGGCGACGACACAAACCCAAAGCGAATATAAAACCGCTCCGCCTCCACATCAATCGGATGGGTCAGCAGCGCCCGGATACCTGCCTGCTCCGCGATCAAAACCGTACGTCGAATCGCATCCTGTAACATACCCCGTCCGATACCCCTTCCCTGATCCGCCCTGGAGACCGCCAACCGCGCCAC
>JALYSE010000266.1 GCA_030854955.1 Fibrobacterota bacterium
GGTCACAACTGCTCGATTGAGCCAGGCGCCGTTCTGTCCCCCTGAAAGGCATATTCGGCCTGGACCGGGTGGTATGACGGTAAATAGGCAAAAATACCCTTCCCGAAGAACCCTGAAAGATAGGCACCTGCGGTAACCAATGTCAACAATTTGTTGGTTTTCATGGGTAGGGGTAATCAAATTCGCATTAAGCTTTTATAGTTCCTTGGCCAACTAAGTGTTAGGTATCCGCGATGTTTCGTATTTAATGGGTCGGGAACCAGGGGTTTTATACTTTCCTCTTTAAAATTTTGATGTCGAAAAAGTATGCTTGATTCCAAAAAGGGAACCCGTTGCTTTTAAAATCGGATTTGTCCACGGCCCTGAAAGTCCTTTGGTTCGGGCTTGTCTCAATTTTGTTAGGTCCCTTCGCCCTTTGGTTCACCCTTTTCGCAAAAATGAGGCGGCGGAACCTTGCGCTTCCTTCTTTTCGCCGCAACCTGAGCCTTACCCTGGGCTTCCTGGGGTTCAATTCCGTGCTTTTCCTGGCTCCCGTGCATTGGACCATCCTCCTCCTGGTGTATCTCGCTTCGGCTTGTTGGACCGCCTGGGCTATGCTCCGTCCCCGGAGGTCCGGTTTCTTTCATGTGGTAACATCCACCGAATCCGTCTCCGTGGCGGATGAAGAAAAGTCGGCGTCGTCATCGGCATTGAAACGTACGGATTTCGTTCGGTCAGAATCTCTGCGACAGTCCCTGTTAGCCGCAGCCTTGGCCATCTACCCGCTTGTCTATATCATGGCCCTGTTCCATAACATCGGAGCGTTGGACAACTTCTCCATCCACCTTCCGAGCGATGTCTATTCGGACGGACTGCTGTGGATGGTGTATGCCACGCCCCTTGTCGTCCTGGCGGGTTTTGGGGCCTGGAAAGCGGCCCTTAAACCGGGATTGCGCGCATTAATATTCTTCTATGGATCCGTATTTGCGGTTCTGGCATGGATCATGGTCTGGGAGAGGTTCGACCTCTTCCTCGCCGGGCGGTTCCAGGGAACGGCACGCGATACCTTGCTGTTCTCCTTTGGTGTCGAAGAGACATGGCGCACCGCGGTGAAGGCGTTCTTTTACGGGAGTGCGTTCCTGCTTGGTACGGGTTATCTGCTGGGGGCGCCCCGCACCGGGGTTTTCCTGAGGCGGGCCCTTTTCCTCGGCCTGCCCTCAATGCTGCTCTATTGGAACATGCTTTTTGTCCTTGGGGATTGGAATCATTACCTGGCGGGGATCCGCGAGCGCAGCTTCCAAGCCCACCATTATGGGGTGTACCGTTTTACCTCCATGTCCCATCTCGCCCGTACCCCTGAGGCCCACCGGATTCCGGGACTACTTGAGGAATGGGCCGAATTGGAATATCAGGCGGACAACCGTGAAAAGGCGGTATCTCTGCTTCGCGACTTGTCGACCCGCTGCCGCAGCAAACCCTACTATGCGAAAATGGGAAAGCGGGCCGATCGAGCCTTGGCGGCGATGGAAAAATCCGCTTCGGGACCGGCCTTGCAACTGGATCTCCCCCTGATTAAGCCCGCCTCCTATCTCGATCAGGAGTGGTACGCCCTATTGAGCGCCGTCGCCTTCCTGAAGCCGTCCTGGACGGATCTGGAATTGAAAAAGCGATTGCTCGACCTTTCGAATACGGTGCAATTGCACCTCCCTAAGCTTGACAACATTCCCGAGCTGATTCCCGCCCTAAGGCAACTGGACCTACCCGCCGCCGCATGCTTCCTCACCAGCGAACGGATCAAGTCGGCGTTGGCCGCCGGACACGTTCCCTTTATCAGCCTGTATGGGCGGTGGGTCCCGATTTCAGGATTCGATCCGGGCCGGGACGGCTTCTACTATTACGCATACGACGCACCCGTTGGCTTCGATTGGTTCCGTAACGAAGACACGGATCTATTCTACCACAATGCCGGGGAGGCCTTCGGAGGCGAAGCGGAAAAGGCGAAGTCGCGCGCCTATACCTTCAGCCGCCGGAAATTCGTTTCCCGCGTTGAATTGGAAGAGCATATCCTCGACATCGGCGGAGTGGGGCTGGTGATGGGTGACAGCGCATTCGCTCCGGCTACGGAAAGGCAAGCGGCCTTTTTGCTGGAGCAGGGAGACGTCCATTACCAGGACCACGACAATTATCAGGCGGCCGCGGCGGCCTATCACCAAGCGAGTTCGCTCCATCCGAACGATCAGGTCTGGTCGCGCATGGTCTATCTCAAGCGCCGCTACTGGGAATCCGCCTCGGACCCCCGGGACTACCAGAACCTTTTCCGGGAATATCCCCCGGCCTGGATGGAAAAACTCGGCCCCGAAAAGGCCGTGGAGCGCGACATCGTAGCCAAGATCATGGAGGGCGGACTCGGGTCCTATCTGATGATGAATTGGTATGTCGCTCCGCTCCCGGACACGACGGTCGAATCTAAGGCGGCCATGGATACGGCCCTAAGCCTGTTCAGGACCTTGCATGCCATGGATCCGGATGAGGCGCTCTACACGGATTCCCTCGCGACCCTACTGGCCCGGCGTGGGGACCTGGAAGGCAGCGAAAAACTATACCAGGAACTTTCCGGCATGTACCCTTTCGGAAGCGAAGCGGTGGTATACAGGCTGGCATGGACCAAACTGAAGCTGGGAAAGGTGCAGGAACTGCCCGACCTCCTCGCTCGCTGCCGTTCCTACGGCGAGGAAGCCAGGTACCTGACGATGAAGGCGGCCGTCTCCCTGGGCAAGGGTCGCTACCGCAGTGCATATCAGACCCTTTCGCGCAGCCTGAAGGTGGACAAATCGATAGGGGAGACCCACTCCCTGTTAGCCGATTATTACCGGCACAGGGGCGATAAGGCGAATATGCAGGTCCACCTCAATTGGCAGCGCCGGAGCACGTGAAAAGGCCATGATCAAAGCGGGTACGCAAATCGCAACCAGGATCTCAGCCCAGGGCCTGCCGGGCTTCGTCTATTTTCTGATGGTGCTCGCCGGGCCATGGCCGTTCCTGCCCTTCCTGAACCGTTCGCCTTCCCGTCTGTTCCGTTCTCTGATGATAATCGCCGCCATAGCGCCCCTGCCCGCTGTGGCTCTGCTTCCCTTCAATTGGCTTTTCCTTTCCATCCTGCTGGCGGTTTGGAACCTCCTCTGGAGCCTGGCCGCAATGACGGTGATGCCCATGGAAAGGCGCGCCCCTTCCGCTGTCCCCGCCTACCGACGGTTGCGGACCTCCCTGGCCTTGGCTTTGGCAGCGTTGCCCATGGCGGTGTTCCTGGCGAGCATGGAACAGTGGCTTTCCGACCTCCTTTGGAGTAGTTATTATCCCGTGAACGCATCAGTCGATTCCATTTCCGCAGAACTGGGATCGGTCTGGCTGAACTTTGGCCTCCTGCTCTTTTTCTCTGCCCTGCAGTCGACCAAGGAAGGCGAAAGTTGGTCCTTGTCCGGACTGCTCGGCCTGATCTTGCTCGTCACCGGCGCGCACGTTTTCGTGAACCAGTTGTACCTGCTGCTCATCACCATACCTTTGTGGCAGGTGGAAGACCTCACCATTTTTCCGCCTTGGCTGGACCGCACCCGGCAAATCCTTTTCTTCGTCATGTGGTTTTCGAGCATCCCCCTGCTGGTCCATCATTGCCTCAGGCGGTGGCGCACGGGGCGCACGTTCGCCCGCTCTTACTTCCTTGGATTGCTTTCGGTGGGGCTAGCCATGGTCGGCTTGGCGGTGGTGACCGGCCTCCCCATCAATTACGCCTTGTTGATGGGACAGCATTACGAGAAATCCGGAACTCCGGAAAAGGCCATTCCCTGGTATTCCAAGGCCCTGTCCTGGAGCCGTTCCGACAACTTGAAATCCTACCTGCAGTTCCGCGTGGCTCTATTGCACCGCAAGAGCGGTAACCTGGAGGAGTCGAAGGAAGCCTTCATCCGAGTGCTCGTGAAGTATTACCACGACTCCCGCATCCTCCTCGAGGCGCATGAATTCCGGGACAAGCTGGAAAAGGACCGAGACAGCACTCTCAAGCGGGTCGTCATTCCCGGCATCGAAGCGCGTACGGAGTATAAAAGCGCGTATTGTGTTCCGAACTCACTTGGCCTGGTCCTCAACTACTGGGGGGATCGCAGCGGAGCCAAGCGCATCGGCGCCGAAATCACCCAGCTTGACCGTGGAAGCCTAATCACGGATCAATCCTTTTTCTCGGAATCCAGGGGGTTCGCGAATCTGGTCTTGCCTTTGCGCTCCATGGACGACATCTTCCGCCTGATCGACAATGGCATTCCGGTGCTGGCCTTCATTCCCGGGCATGTGATCGCCATCTTTGGCTACGACCAGGTGCTTCAGACCCTTGTTGTCTACGATGTGAACACCTACGACATCTGGGACGACCGGCGCTGGAGCGCATTCGGCCAGGATTGGAGCCATTTGTTCAACACCATGGCGATCGTCATCCCCAAAACCAAGCTCCCGGAACTGAAGAAGATTCTGGGTCCGGACATCGTCGCCCAGAACGAAGCCTACCTGCAATTCCTGATCGCCAGGATGAACGAGGACGATATCGACAAGCGGGCGCTCCATCTGGGTCGTTCGGCCGGACACGGGTTCTTTTTCGCGGATTGGGAATACGAAAACCTCATCGGAAAGCGCCCCATTCCCGCGGTGAAGGATTCCGTGATCGCGGGATTCCTGATGGGGCACGACGTTTATGAAAGCCAGATTTTGGAATATCTGCAGAGCCTTTACCAGCGCGGTGATTATATCAGGGCCATTTCCTTCATCGAACGCTACCGAAAGCTGAATCGTCTTTCCAGCGGCATGGCCACCCTGCTTTCCGGCTGCTATTTCCAGACGGGAGACAATGAGAAGGCCGGCGAAGTGCTGCTCGGATACATCGACCTCGATGAGCAGGAACCGGTGACCCTGGAGTTCCTCCTCGGCCAGGAATATGTGCAGGAGGATCCGGAAATGGCCCGCCGCATCGCCCTCAAGTTGCTCGATTCCGAAGTCAAAATACCCGGTTCGGCGGCGGACCTGGCTTTCTGGACTTGGCGGAAGCATACGGTGGTGGATTTTCGCAATATCGACGAAGCGCTCGCCGTGATTGAAAATTATGTGGTGAAATGGAATCCCTATGATCGCCAGGCGATCGGCGAATTGTTGGAAGCCTTCAAGCTAAAAACCTTCCGCCCGGACGATGAATTCAACCAGCGTGGCTGGGAGAAAAAGATCCGCATCTACCGCAATCGGATGGAATCAGGGGCATGAGCATCACCCGTCTTTCAATCCTTCCTTCACTCGTTTTGGGCGCAATCGCCTGCCTGATCTGCCTTGCCGCTTGCGCTGGCGGGGAGCCCCTGCCTCCCGTGGATCCCGCGGCGGCTAAGGACCTGGATGCGTTCTTCCTGCGCTTCCGCCAGCGGGTCCAGGAAGGACACACCGACTCGATTCCCCTTTACCTGTCCAGGGAATCCCTCAACTGGATCGATGATATGCGGCGCGCGTCCCGCAGCGAGCCTCCCAAGTACCTTGCCGAACGGCCATTCTACGAAATTCTGAGCGTGCTGTCCCTCCGGGTGGAACGGCGTCTGAACCCCGGGTTCGACGATCGACCCAAAGCCATTCTAGATAAGCTCGTCATCCAAGGCGGGCCGGTCCGCAAGAGCCTCCTCAAGACCGAGCTGGCCGAATCCAAGGTTCGCGGCGAACGCGGCGAAATCGGCCTGCGTGAGGCTCCCAACGTGCCCGTGTTCTTCTTCGTCCGGGAAAACCGGGAGTGGAAATTCCATTTGATGAAATCCCTGCCTTTGATTCTGCAGGGCGCCGAATCCTTGGCCCGGACCCGTAAACCGACCCGCCTGGACCAGGCCATTTTTATCTTGG
>JALYSE010000052.1 GCA_030854955.1 Fibrobacterota bacterium
CGCGCCGCCTTCGAATCCCTGTTCTCGGCGTCCGCCGTAGAAGGAAAACCCGCCTTCGCCCACATAGGCGATATCACAGCCGGGACCGAACTGGAAATCCGCGACAGCTCGCGGGCAGCCGCGAACACATCCCTCTTTTCCGCCGGCCTGGACGAAATGTTCGCCAGCTGGCGCCGGCCTCTGGATTGGTAAACACAATGGGAAAGCCTAGAATCGCCATCATCACCGGATACGGGATCAACTCGGACAACGAGCTGGCCCAGAGCTTCGCCTTGGCGGGCGGCGAACCCCGGCGCATCCACATCAACGATCTCATTGCCCGGAAGCCGGCCCTTTCGGAATTCGACATCATCGCCGTGCCCGGTGGCTTTTCCTTCGGCGATCATATTGCCAGCGGCCGGGTCTTCGCCAACAAGCTGAAGCATTCCCTCTCGGAAGATCTGCAAAAGGCCGCGGAACGCAAGATCCCCATGATCGGCATCTGCAATGGATTCCAGGTATTGGTGAAGCTGGGCCTGCTGCCCGGCGTCCTCTCCGATGGCGCGGCAACCGGGGTGCGCTTCGAGCAGAACACAACCTTGACCTACAACGATTCCGGCCGCTTCGAGGATCGCTGGTGTCACCTCTCGGGGGATCCCGCCTCCAAGAGCATCTGGACCCGGGGCATCGAGCGCATCTACCTGCCTATCCGCCATGGCGAAGGTAAGTTCATTCCACGGGACGCGGAGACCCTGGCTGCCCTCAAAGCCAATGGCCAGATCAGCCTTAGGTATTGCAAGGCCGACGGCAGCAACCCGGGCGAGGGCGCGGAGGCCTATCCCCTAAACCCCAACGGATCCGTCGATCATATCGCGGGGGTCTGCAACGCGGACGGTCTCATTTTTGGTTTGATGCCCCATCCCGAGGCGCATATGCTGGCGACCAATCATCCCCAATGGCAAAAGCTGGGGCTGAAGGGAGAAGGCGAAGGCATCCGGATTTTCCGCAACGCCGTGGATTTTGTCCGAGGTTGAAGCATTTAGTGCTCCATCAGTTTTGGTACGTTTTATTGGGTCATGCCGCGATGAGTTCTTGCTTGATTTCAGGATGGGTAAGCATGACTCGGGCGAGCAGTTCAGCCGGAGGATCGATCGGGAATCGCCCCGCTTCCCAACCTTCTAGGGTTCTTTTTGATACCCTTAGAGCCATGGCTAATTTCCCCTGAGTTAAATTCAAATCTTGCCTTAATTTCTTGAACTCAAGTGCCGCTCGCTTTTTCGCTTGGTGCCGGTGCCGCATCTCCTCATAGCTCTCAATGTGGATGCTTGCTTTCAGAGTACGGGAATCTTTGGTGGTCACCTTCAGCTTCTTTTTTCCAGCTTTAAAGGCTTCGGCTTCCTTGGCCAAATGGGCGAAGCGACTTTTTTCTTCCTTCTTTTTCACTTCATGCTCCTTATGAAATTGGCCAAGTCTTTCTTTTCCCGATCGGTCAAATTCTCTTTTTCATTTTTGGAGAACAGGTCGATAAACAGAATCGCATTGTGATTGATACGTAGATAGTAGAGAACTCGATAGCCGCCACTCTTTCCCCGTCCTTCGGCCGCCATGCGGACTTTCCGCGCACCCGCAGCACCCTGAATGATGCCTCCCTTTTGGGGATTCGCGACTAATTCATCTTTCAGGCCATCCAGCTTCAATGCCAAACCGAGTTTGGAAATTTTTTTAGTGAAGTACGGCAGCTCTTCAAAATCCACACATTAGAATATACGTGTAGCACGTATATAAAAGCAAGAGAGAATTCGCACCAAATTTGTAATAGCTGGGAGACTTTGAGGGTAGATGCCAGTAATTTACCCCCAAGAGCATGCGCGCCCTGCGAGTGCTGCTCCAGGGGTCATTACGCCCTTGGAAAGATGGGTCAGCGCCTTGAAACAACATTTGCAGGCTCGCGAATAGGCTGCGAAGCGGCGTAACCGGGCGGAATAACCTAGCGCTGGTTTTGGACCTGAGGCCTGATCTGGGCGGCTTCCGCGATTTCCTTTTCCAGGATCCGGGTCAACTCCTCCAATGCGTAGTGGAAGTTGTCGTTGACCACGGTGTATTCGTATTTGCCTTCGCGCGTGGCGAATTCGAGCTCCCGGGTGGCATTCTGCAACCGCACGCGGATGGTGTCCGCATCGTCGGACTTGCGGCCGACCAGGCGGCGCTCCAACTCTTCCAGGCTGGGCGGGACGATCAGGATGCCCACGGCGTCCGGGAAGGCCTTGTCGAAATTTACCTTGCCGTAGACGTCCAGATCCAGGATGACGCTATGGCCATCCTGTAGTGCCTTGAGGATGGGGCCACGGGGGGTGCCGTAGTAGTTTCCGTGCACCTGCATGTGTTCGACCAAATCCTGTTGGTCGATAAGGGTCCGGAACTCGTCCTGGCTTTTGAAGAAATAGTGCAGGCCTTCCTGCTCGCTAGGCCGGGGCTTGCGGGTGGTGGCGGAAACGGAATAACGCATGGATGGAAAGCGCGCCATCAATGCATCCTTCAGCGAGCTCTTACCGGCCCCGGAGGGCGCGGAAAAGACGATGAGCTTGCCCGGCTTAACCATTTCCGTCCTTCTTCTTTTCCTTGCTCAGCCGTTCCATGAATGGGATGTTGAGGAGCAGGTCGCTCCTCTTGCCCTTGTTCATGTCGTTCTGCTGGGCCTTTTCCGTGGCCAGCTTTTCCTGCTTCTTGGAGTGAAGCGATAACTGGACCTCCCGAGTCACGATGGTCTCGATGCGGTTGAAGGAGTATTCCAGGTTGGCGATGGTGCGGATGATGATCATGTAAAGGGCCAGCAACTCCAATGAGAGGAAGATGGCGAAGACTATCTGGACCTTGATGACGATTTCCATAAGTCCCTCGGAAATACCCGGTTTCCGCCCCGTTCCCGCAATCGGGAACCTGTCCCCCATCCGGGAGGCCCGGAGGGCGATTCCGGACGGTATCCAATTATATGATCTTTGGGACCCGCCTTCAATCGAAGGGAGCGGTCGGATGGATTCGAAGAGAAATTGATCCACTAGGTTTCGGGCCTACTATTTTACTTTTCCGATATGGCATCCCCTTTGGATTTTTCTGAAACCCGCATCGACAATGAGGCCTTGCTGGGCAAATACCGGGCCTTGAAGGACCGCCTGCGGGGCCTCGGCGAAGTTCTGATTGGGTTTTCCGGAGGCGTCGACTCCACCCTGCTTACGGCCATGGCGCGCCATGTCCTTGGCCGCGATAAAGTCAAGGCCTGCCTCGCCCTCGGCCCTTCCCTAGCGGAACAGGAACGCCGCGACGCGGTTGATCTGGCCGCGCTCATGGACGTGGAGTTGAAAACCTACCCGGCCACGGAGTTCGACAATCCCGCCTATGTAGCCAATGGTCCGGACCGTTGCTTCCATTGCAAAGCCGATCTCTTTCTACACCTGGGACGCTTCGCCGCCATGGCGCGGGAAACCTGCGAGGGACGAATCGATGTCTCCCCGGGATCCGTCTCCCCGGGATCCGGATCCCCGGCAATCCTTTACGGAGGTAACCTGGACGATACCCAAGACTACCGCCCGGGCCGTAAGGCGGCGGAAGTCCATGGAGCCCTGGCCCCCTTGGCTGAGGCCGGTCTGGGCAAGGCCGAGGTGCGCGCCCTGTCCCGGGCCATCGGGCTTCCCACGGCGGAAAAGGCGGCGCAACCCTGCCTCAGCAGCCGCATTCCCTACGGCAGCCCGGTGACTACCGCCAAGCTCGCCGCGGTTGAATCGGGCGAGGCCCTGCTGGCGGCAATGGGGTTCCGGGAATTCCGCCTCAGGCATTTCGGTGATACCGCCCGTATCGAGGTTCCCCGGGATCAGCTGGGCCTTTTTTCCGCAGATGCGGTCGTGGATTTGACCGTCAGGCTGCAGGCCTTGGGATTCCTGAAGCTGGAAATCGACCCGGCCGGATTCAAAAGCGGCCGGCTCAATGAAGTCCTGTCGCCGGAGAGCCTCGGTCGGTTCACGGACCGGCCGTTCAGGGAATAACCGCCCGTCCTATCTCAAGAGGGTCAGCGACAAGACCAAGAAGGTGGGCAGCAACATCCGGTTCCATAAGGACCAGGCCATCACGGGACTTGCGGCCCAGAGCGCACTCACCCTCTAGGAACACGGTAACCCCTTGGTTTTCCCGAACATCTGGATTGCCGATGGAAACGTCAAGCGTCCCTTTTTCACCCAGGTTTCCATCGCGCCCCGTTCCCGATCCAACCGGGGGGTATGGACCCGTGGAGAGGGGATGGGGCTTGGGTTATTTGAGTCATTTCTAATGATCGGCGGTGGCAGGGTTCGGATAGACGGTAAATCCGGCCGATCTGCCGGTTTCGCAAGGCCGTAATCGACTCAATCCAGCGTATTCCGGTGGAATACAATTACTGCCAGGTTTTGTCCAAATACCACGCATTTTGCCGTTTCCGTCAAAATTCCCCAAGCGAAAACCTCCATTCGGCGGCATTTTGTTGTGGGGGATTTTGCGTCCTCCGAAACATCCGTGGGGGATTCATCATGACGAGTTTTTCGTGTAAGAGCGTATTTGCAGGCGTGGCATTGGTGGCGACTTTGGCTGTCGGGGATATTCCCTTACAGATGCACCCTGATTTTGAATTAAAAGAAGTGGTACTACCCAACCTATACAAAACGACGGGAATGGAGTTCCTGAGTGATGGCCGCTTGGTCATCGCGACAACGGATTTCATCGGGGGCGGAGAATTGCCCCCAGACGGCCCCAGCCCGGATCACAAAGTCCTAATTATTTCAAACCCCGGCGGAGCATCACCGACGGTCAAGGAAGTTGCCAACAAGTGGCTTCAACCCATTGGAGTGACCATCGTAAACGACAAGGTATACATTTCCGACCGGGATGGTTTTTACGAAATCCTGGACTTGGTCAATCCCAGCGATTTGGGGATGAACCGGAAAAAAATCGCTTCCTGGCCCGACGAAGGAGCTTGGAATGTCTACGGTAAACAATGGCATCAGTGGGTATTCACGCCCGTCTACGCAAATGGCTTCTTCTACGCGCCTTATTCAGGCAGCATCCAAAATGGAGGACCGTCCAAAACTCCAGCCACTACCGCTTATAGTGGCGCGTTTCTTAAATGGGACCTCTCGGGGAAACTCGAAAAATTCGCAGGCGGCTTGCGTTCGCCCAATGGCGCCAACATTGCTCCAAACGGCGACATGTTCGTAGCGGATAATCAAGGCAGCTGGTTGCCGGCTTCGACCTTCATGCACATGAAGAAAGACAAATTCTACGGTCATAAGCAGACCGGTAACCCCCCTAACTGGGCGGAAAGCTTGCCCTATGAACCTCCAACGGCTTGGTTACCCTATGGAACCGTGCGCTCCTCACCCAGTCAGCCGCTCTATGTGGATAGGGGACGATACCAGGGTGATTGGTTATTGGGAGACGAGAATAGTCCCGGCCTTGTACGAATCGGACTTGATAATGTTGAAGGCACATACAACGGGGCCGTGTTCTGGTTCGGAAAGGGCTTCAAAGATGAAATTATCAATAACAATATACAAGCCTCCGCGATTAGCCGAATGGCCTGGGGCAAGGACGGTTCCTTCTATGTGGGTACAATACAAAAGTTGGGAAATTGGCCTGGTGAGACTTCTTTACAACCCATGTACAAGGTCACACCCAAGGCTACGGCGACCGCATTCGACATTAAGGGGATCCGTCATCTGGCCGATGGGGTGGAAATAGAATTCACGGAACCTGTGAATCCCGCCACGATTACCATCGGCAATTTCCCGATCAAACAATGGAACTATACTCGCAAGGAGGGTTACGGTGACGGTAAAGGTCCTGAAATAGACTTGACTGCCTCCGGTATTGAAACCTCAACCGATGGCAAGCGTGTCCACCTGATTATTCCGGGCCTCAGTGTCAATTATCTCGCCTACTTCAAACTCGACAAAGCCAATGTGAAGTCAGCTACCGGCGCCTTGCTTTGGAATAATGAGGGCTGGTTCACCTTGAACAAACTCTCCACCCGCAAATGGGACGGCACCGTATCCATCGCCGACCCTGCTCTGAAATCAAGCCATCTGAACGGCCTGCTCCGTCACCGTGCTTCGGCTACGGGATTGGAAGTGATTTTGGACGCTTCCGGACCCATGTCCGCGACTCTGCGCGCCCTCGACGGTTCGAGCGTGAGCAAGGGTACCGGCACCGGGTCGCTGAATCTGTCCACCCAGGGCCTGGCAAAGGGCCTTTACTTTCTTGAGGTCCGTCACGGAGCCGAGAAACTGGTGCGCTCGATCAGCCTAACCTTCTGAACCTGGTGGGGGATTCCCCCGGTAATTAGGCTCCTTTTAACCCCCAAGGCCCGCTTCCGAGCGGGCCTTTTTCATTTCGTGAAAGGATTTATCTTTAACGGGAAAAATACCCTCTGAACGGGTTTCTTCACCTGAGGCCTTTGTTTGACTGCAAGAATCGCCCTCCTCCTCGCCTTTCTCCTTTTTGGAGCGTCTACCTCGCATGCCGTCTTTGGTCGGCTTCCCAACGGTCAATTGGACCAGAAGGCCCTGCGCGCGGCATACATGGAAAGCGAGTTCGTTAAAGTGGCAGGCGCCTTGGAATCCTTCCGGAAATCCAATCCGCCGAGTGCTCCGAAGGTCGATTGGATTTTCACTTACAAATACCTTGGAGTGATCTATGCCTCGGACTCGACCCAATCCGTCCGTGCGGAACAGAATTTCAACCGGCTATTAGAGGTTTCCCCCAATATTGAGCTGGTTGACATGTTCGCACCTCAAAAGATCCAATCGCTTTTTGATCAGGTGAAGGCAGACTTCAAGAAGCGCCAGGAATACACAAGCCGGTATGATGATTTGGGGATGCCCCTCAAGCAGAACCAAGACTCGACCCCTCGGCCCCTCGAAACATCCCGAAAATCGAACAAAAAGTGGGTTTGGTGGACCACGGCGGGCTCCATAGTTGTGGCCGGAGCAGCCTATTTCATCTGGTCCGAGTACATCAAAGAGCCGGAATCGAAGTTCACCAGGGTGCAGTGATAGTGACCGGTCTCACACGCCCTTCAATAGCCCCAGACCTTTCCGAAAATTTGTGGTTATATTTTTCAATCCGCGCCTGACTGGTGGCAGTTCTTGAATATTAAGCGTTATCGGTTTCGGATATTCGTCCGTTGGCCGCTGATTCGATTGGAATAGGACCATGAAAAACTCTTCAATTCTCAAATGGGTATTAGCCGCCCTCGCAGCCGCCCTTTTGGTGATCGCATTTCCGGGATGCAATGTTTCCGAAAATGATTCCGGAAATATCATCGCCATCACCTTGAACACGGACGCCACGGGTACGGTTTCCACCTACGATTCCATTCGGGTGGACATCCTCAATCCCGACAGCACTCCCTTCAAGGACCGGGCCGTGGTGGTGAAGGGCATACTGATCAACGACAATACCATCACCTTCGATTTGGGCAAAGCGACTCCAGAGGCCTTCATCGTGGTCATCACCGGTTACAAAAACAAAGCCGTGGCCATGAAGGTCAACGTGAAATTTCCGAATAACCAAGGCAGCAGTGGTTGGACCGTCATCATAGACCCGAAATCAATCGGAACCGACACAGTAAAATCGGTTCCGACCAAGGTCAATATCATCACCGCTTCCCCTTTAGCCTTGGCCGTGAACGGTGCGTCCCAGCGAGTTCAAGCCGAAGTACTGCCCTCTGATGCCGATCAAGCCGTCACTTGGACCTCATTGGCACCTACCGTGGCAGCCATTGACGCGGACGGATCCGTTTCCCCCGGCACCCAGGGTGCGGCCAAAATCATAGCCACCTCACAAGCCAATCCTGATTTGGCCGATACCATCGAAATAAACACAATCATTCCCGCTCAGGCGGACAGCATCAGGATTGCACCCCATGACCTCATCCTGTATTTGGGCGGGGGCACCCACTTGTTGACAGCCACGGTAATACCCTTATCTCCATTGAGTGGCGTGGTATTCTCATCCTCCGATAAAGGCATTGTGGAAGTTGCTGTGGATGGACGAGTCATTGCGAAGGCAAAAGGCGACGCCCTCGTTACGGCCTACCCCCTCGGGAACCCAGCCATCACGGATACCTGCCGCATTAAGGTGGTCAAGGATGATCCCCTGCTCGATGTCGGGTCCAGCCGCAAAATTGCAACGGGCGAAGAAGCGGCCTTCCCAATCAAGGTCACCCAGAAGCATGGCGGCATCGCCATTCTCAAATGGGATTTGGATGGAAACGGTAGTTGGGATGTGGACTCGGTCAAGGACTCCGTCGCCGCGCCCAAAATGAAATATACGGGAGCGAATACCGAGGTGACGGCGCTTTTCTATGTCCGCGATACGGAAGGAAATGTCACCACGGCCTCGGTCAAAGTTTCCATTGGCAGCCAGGTGCCTCTGGTTGATATCATCAAACCTTCAAAACGGGATACCTTGGTGAACAAATCCCCATTCATAGTAGAGTATTTGGCGGATGGAGTTCACAAAACCAAATCCGTAGATTTATCGGAGGGGCTCACTCCCGTAGAAATCTCGGAAAGTAATCCCTCTGGCACCGGACGTGATTCCGTATTCATTACCCTCGATACGAAGGCACCCAAGGTGGAAATCACCTCGCCATTACCCAATACCACCACCAATAATGCATCGGTGTCCGTAACATGGGTGGTCGATGATGTGCCGCAAACGACGCAAAAGAGCGAAAACCTGGCTGGAAAGCAGGGAAGCATTACGATTTCACGGGACTATTTTGATGATGCTGGGAATCGCGGAAGCACATCAGTCGTTGTTTTCCGGGATACGGTTGGTCCTCTTATTCCCACCTTTACCACCGCGACCACAGGCTCCCCTACGAGTAATACCAAGCCTACCTGGGCCTGGACGGGTGGAGGCGGTGGAAATGAAACTTTCCGTTTTATTTTCAATGGTCAAGCCGAGGTCCAAACCCAGTTGAAAAACTTCACGGCTACGACGCTAACCGATGGAAATTATACCTTGAGCGTGCGAGAGCTAGATACTGCCGGAAACCTTTCCTTGCCGGCCATCCGGACCTTGGTAGTCCAGACTGCAGGACCCGGCGCACCCACGGTGACCGGCAATGGCGGTCCCACCAAGGCTCCCCAGTGGACTTGGACCAGGACCTTGCCGGGCTCGACCTTCCGCATCCGATTGTATAAGGCTGGAGAGCCTGCCGCTCAGGATAGCGCCCAACAAACCACGGCCTTATACAGTCCCAATGCAACCCTACTAACCGGGTCCAACGGTGTGGTGTGGCAACTCAAGGTCGAAGAAAAGGATGCCTTGGGAAATTGGAGCGCCGAGGGCAGCGCCTCGATCAATGTCGATGTGGTCGCGCCATCCGGGGCCACCCCTACCGCCTCGCAATATTCCTTAGGAGCGCCAAATTTCGTTTGGACGTCGATCGAATCCGGAGCAAAGTACTCCTATCGGCTTGTGCGGATGGACAATAGCAGCACGGTTTCGAGCGGCACCATTTCCACGACATCCTATAATCCCGGCAACGTAGTTGTCGACGCTGTGTCTTATAAGTTTTTCCTTTCGGTCTTGGACGCGGCGGGTAACACAAGTGGCGAAAACAGCGCGACAACCTTGGTTGATTTGAATCCTCCATTAGTCGTTATTACCGGCCCCACCACTGCCGGAAGCATCAGCTCAGCCAATCCAATTTTGTCGGGAACCGTTTCTGATGCCAACGGCATCATGTCACTCAAATACTCGGTGGAAGGTGGCGCCTCTGGAAATGTCAGCTTCTCCGACGGAAGTTGGGTTTTGTCTAATATTTCTTTTGCAACCGGTTCGCAGAAAGTGGTGGTCTCCGCCACGGACTATGCAAGCCAAACAAGTACCGCCGAAATAACCATAACCAAGGTACCCAATGTCGTGTTTGTACGTAAAGACGGAAACAATGGAAGTGGGAACTCATGGCAAAATGCATTCAAGGATTTTGCCGATGGCTTAAATGCAGCTAAATTGCTCGGCTCGGGGACCGAGATTTGGGTCGCGGATGGCACTTATTCCCATTCCACACGTACCTACTATCAAGTTTCCCTAAATCTCTCGATCATCGGCGGATTCAGTGCGGAAGGAACCGGAAGATCCCTCTCGGATAGAGATGTCCAGGTCTCGGGTTCAAGGAAAACAATTCTAACAAACGCAAATTTTTCAATGGGACTTTTAACCAACTTTGCCTTTGACGGATTCAATTTTCAATCTGTTGGCACCTCAATTGGTCAGTCGACCGGCACCGAAATAAGAAATTGCACCTACACTTTACCAAGTGGATCACGGTTTGCCTTTTATCAAGGCGACGCGAAAATTATCAATACTACAATAACGGGATTTAGACCAATTGGCGGTGACGGAGTTATAACAGTTACCGACGGATCGGTCGAATTCACCAAAGCCACCATTTACGACAACAAGCAGTATTATGTTGAAGGTCCGATTGTATTCAAGGGTAAAAATTCCAGAGGTACCTTTCTGAACTGCATGCTTTACGGTAATACGGGTCTGGGCGATAGGGTGCAGCAAATTGGATTCGGAATCGGAGGTGGAGGAGTTATCGCCTTGGATGCAGCGAGTCTCACCAATCTTGAAGGGGGCATTTGTAAAATAGGGTACAAAACGAACGGCATCGTCACGGATCTGAGCGGCACGCCCCTGACCTGCCCAGAATAGGCGTGACGCACAAGTCCGCCCCACCCACCAAGCATTTGAATCGGAAACGGTCCACTTTCATGCGGGTCCTTTCAGTCCATGCTTAATGCGGATTAACTTCGCGTTCTCAATACGCCGCTTTATAAACCGCCAACATATCCTCCCGCTTCACCGGGATGATATTCGAAGCATGACATGTATCCTCGAACGCATCGATGGACAACGGCTCAAGATCCGCTTCCGGCACCTTGTGATTGCGTAACCCAAAGGGTACCCCAAGATCCTTGAAGAAAGCGCGACTGGATTCCGCCAGGGAACCCTTATCCATCCCAGCTTCGCGGAACAGATCCCGGACCCGGGCCAGCTTGGCCTTGGCGGCGGCGTCCAGGGGCCGGGATTCCAGGAAGGCCAGGGCGTCCGGAAGCAGCAGGGCATTGGCCAGGCCGTGATGGGTATTATACCGAGCGGACAGGGGATGGGCCAGGGAGTGGATCATCCCCAGACCTTTCTGGAAGGCGGTGGCGCCCATGGCGGCCGCCATCTGCATGGCGCCGCGGGCTTGGAGGTTGGAACCGTCCTTGTAGGCCGCGGAAAGATGCTTGAGGATGAGGCGGATGCCTTCCTGGGCGATGCCGTCGGCCATGGGATGGAAAGCGTCCACCAGGTAGGCTTCCAGGCAATGGGTGAAGGCATCGATTCCCGTGGCCGCGGTGATATGGGGCGGAAGTCCCGCCGTGAGTGAGGGCTCCAACACAGCGATATCGGGCATAAGCTTGGGATGGAAGAAGATGGTCTTCTTGCCCGTGGCGCGCAGGATGATGACGCCGGAGCGGCCCACCTCGCTGCCGGTGCCAGAAGTGGTGGGAATCGCGTACAGAGGGGGCATAGGGCGGGTGATGAGCTTGTCGCCGCCCTTGGCGTCGTCGTATTGCGCCAATGGGCCCGGATGCACGGCCATGAAGCGGATGACCTTGGCCGTGTCCATGGGGCTGCCGCCCCCAAGGGCGATGATCGCATCGCACCCATAGGCGCGGTAGGCTTCCAGTCCCTTTTCCACGTCCTCTTCGATGGGATTGGGATGAGTGCCATCGAACACCGTGGTCTTGATCGGGTCCCCCGTTCCGCCCGCAGCCCGTAACGCCTCGGTCACCTTGGCTGCGAGCCCGGCCTTGACCAAGGTGGCGTCGGTGACGATGAGCGCGTGCTTGACCGTACCGTGAATCCGTTCGGCCAGGACCTTGAGGGATCCCTCGCCGTAGAGGATGAGGGTGGGATAGTTCAATTGCATAAGACCTCGCAGGTTCATTTCTCTGTAGGGATTAGTCCCTGGTCTCTAACCCCTTCTTCAAATAATCTCAAAGTATCTGGCAAGCTGCCAATCGGTTATCGCTTTCTCATGCTCCCGCACTTCCCATTCCCGCGAGTTGGCGAAATGGTCCACGAACTCCGCCCCGAACATCTCCACCGCCTCTTTGGAAGCCCGCAGGTTGCGCAGAGAATCGCGCAGGTTGCCGGGCAATTGCAGTTCCTCGGGAAGCTTGTCCTGGACCTCGTAGGCGCTGCCCCGTACGGGCTCGCCCAAAACGAGCTTGCGTTCGATACCCAGCAGACCGGCGCCGATGCAGGCTGCAGCCACCAGGTAAGGATTGCCGTCCGCCGCGCCCAAGCGGAACTCCATGCGCTGGGTCTTGGGCCCGCCGGGAATAACCCGCAGGGCCGTGGTCCGGTTCTCCACGCCCCAAGTGGCGCTGGTGGGGGCCCACGCGCCCTTGACCAAGCGCGTATAGCTGTTGACCGTAGGCGCGCACATGGAAAGGAAAGGCTTGAGGTATTTTTGCATGCCCGCCACGTATCGTTCCATGGTCGGGCTCATGCCTTCGCGGCCGCCCTGCTTGTGAAAGACGGGCTCGCCGGTCTTGAGGTCGTACAGGCTCTGGTGCATATGGCCGCTCTGGCCGGGGTAATCCAGGGACCATTTGGCCATGAAGGTGGCCATCTTATTACGCTTCTGGAAGAACACCTTGGTGAAGGTCTTGAACACCGCCGCCTTGTCCGCAGCGCGCAACGCCTCGTCCGGCGCCAAGGCCGCCTCAATGACGCCGGGCCCGGTCTCGCAGTGGAGGCCTTCGATGGCGCAGCCCAGGGACTCGTGATAATCGAGAAGCCCGGTGAAGATGTCGGACTCGGTGGAATTGCGCAGGACGGAATAGCCGAAGTTTCCCGGCGTCAGGGGCTTTAGGCCTTTGTAGCCTTTTTCGCGCACGGAATGGGGCGTCTCGTCGAACACGAAGAACTCGTACTCGAACCCTGTCTTGACGCCGAAGCCCATGTCCTTGGCCCGGTCCAGTACCTTCTGCAATAGGCTGCGCGGGCACAGTGGATGCCTGCCGCCGGTCTTGACGTCGGTGAATTCCCCCAGGAAGAACGGGATGCCGCCCTCGTCGGCAAGACGCCGTTCCGTGGACAGGTCCAGGCGGAAGGGGGCGTCTGGAAAGGCGGTATGCCACCCGGTGAATTTCACGTTATCGTAAAGCTTGTCCTCGACATCCCAGCCCATCACGCAATCGCAGAAGGCCCCGCCCGACTTGGCCACGGACGAGAACTTCTCCAGGGACAGGTATTTGCCGCGCATGACGCCGTCGATGTCGGTGAGGGCGATCTTAACGCGCTTGATGCCGGAGTCCCGCCATTCGGCAATGCGGCGCGCGAGATATTGATCCGTGGGAGCAGATTTGGCCGCTTTGCTCCGGGTTGCGGTAGTGGGTTTGCGTCCGTTCATAGTGACCGACCTTTCCAGTTCGTAGCGGCGAGACCGCGAAGCCTCATGGACCCCGCAGAGCGAAGGCAGCCGGGAAGCGCCGATGAACGCTCCGCCGAAGTTCTAGCTGCCATTATCGCTCGCATGTTTGCTCACTCCCGGCTCACAGCCCATTGGGCTGTTCGCTGCCCAGGCGCCCCTCTTCATGTTTGCATTATAGCTTACCCGACCGCGCAATCCCCCCCGGAATCTATCCTATGCGGAAGTGGATGGCCTTGCGACGCGTGAGCGAATAAAACCCGTATTTGGAAAGCGTGCTTCCGCGCCCGCTATCGCGCACTCCGGTCCAGGGCAGGGCCGGATCCAGGTAATCGCAACGATTCATGAAAACGGTGCCGGTATCGGCCTCGGCCGCGAAGCGTTCTGCGCGCCCCGGGTCGGAAGTGTAGATGGCGGAAGTGAGTCCGTAAGGGGAGTCGTTCACCAGGCGAACGGCCTCCTCGTCGCCGCTAACGGACATGATGGGCAGGATGGGCCCGAAGTTCTCTTCGCGGACCACGTCCATGGAATTGTCGGTTCCGGTCAGCAGGGTCGGCTCGAAAAAGGTGCCGTTGCCGATCTTCCTGATTTTCCCGCCGGAGACGACCTTGGCCCCTTTGACCTTGGCGGCAGCCACTTGATCGAGCATGACTTGGGCGGACTTGGCGGAAGCGAGGGGGCCCATTCCGGTATTGTGGTCCATGGGATTGCCCAGCACGTAACGGGCCGCGATGTCTTCGCAGCGGGCCAGGAAGTCCTCGTAGACGTTCTTATGGACGTAAACGCGCTCGATGCCGCAGCAGGATTGGCCCGCATTGTACATGGCCCCGTCGACCAAATCTTCGGCGGCCTTACCCACGTCCGCGTCGGCGGCCACGTAGGCGCCGTCCTTGCCGCCCAGCTCAAGGTTGCAATCGATGAAGCGCTTGGAAGCCGATTGCTGCACCGTGCGGCCGCCCTCCACCGAGCCGGTGAAGACCACATGGTCGATTTCACATTCGCCGATGGCGCGCCCCAGATCGCCGTGATCCGCGAGAATGGCTTTCAGGAGATCCTCACAGGGACCGAGTTTTCCGAAGGCCCGCGCGAAGTGATCGCCGATGGCGGGAGTAAGGCTGCTGTGTTTTAAAATGACGGCGTTGCCGGCCAGCAGGGCGGTGGCCACACCGTTCACGGCGGTCAGGAGCGGATAGTTCCAGGGGGCGATGATGAGCACAACTCCCAAGGGGACATGCTCGATGCGGCGCAGAAAGCCGGGCTTGGGCGGCAGGATTTCCGGGGCCAGCACGGCTTCAGCCGCGTCCACCAGGTATTCCGCCCGCTCGAAGAATCCCTTCAATTCGTTTTCGGATTGGCGGATGGGCTTGCCCATCTGACGGGTGATGTCCTGGGCGATGGCGGTGCGGTTGGCTTCGAAATACTGGAGCCCGGTGCGGACCCATTCCGCCCGTTGAGCTACGCTCACCTGGCGCCAGGCTTGAGCGGCGGTCCTGGCGGCCGTCACGGCGGCGCGGATGCCCGGAAAATCGAGGATGGGATATTCACCCACAGTTTCGAGGGTGAAGGGATTGGTGGGTCGCAGGTATTTGGCTGAATTTGTCATTGCCGACTTTCCGGAATTGGCATTGCTGATATTATAGATTACTCGGTGATCGGGGCAAAAAGAAATTTGGAATGATTGTAAGGCACCGCGCTCCGGGCCCAGCCCCACCCCTCTTCCCACAAGCGTCCGCACCTTCCCGAAGCAGCGGTTCCGCCCCTGATTTTATTACCTTTTTCTCTAAAATACGATTGAAGGAGCCCTAATTTTGGATAATGCCAAACTGAAGAGAATCGCCGATAATATCCGCATCCTTTCTGCATCCATGCCCGAACGCGCCAAATCCGGCCACCCGGGTGGCCCCATGGGCGGCGCCGATTTCATGGCGCTTCTGTATACCGAATTCCTGCGTTTTGATCCCAAGGACATGAAATGGGTCAACCGCGATCGTTTCTTCCTGGATGCGGGCCATCTCTCTTCCATGCTCTATTCAACCCTGTCCATGATTGACATGTACAGCATGGACGATTTGATGAATTTCCGCCAGTGGAATAGCCCCACCCCCGGCCATCCCGAGCATGACGTGCAGCGCGGCGTTGAGAACACCTCCGGTCCCCTGGGCCAAGGCCATGTGATGGGCCTGGGTTCCGCCATTGCCGAACGCTTTCTGCGCGCGCGCTTCGGAGACTGGATGGAGCACAAGACCGTCGCCTACATCTCCGACGGCGGTGTGGAGGAGGAAGTGTCCCAGGGCGTGGGCCGCCTGGCCGGCCACCTGGGCATGGCCAACCTCATCCTGTTCTACGATTCCAACGATGTGCAGCTTTCCCACATGACCAAGGACACCATGAGCGAGAATACCGCCATGAAGTACGAGTCCTGGGGCTGGCGCGTGGAGACCGTGGACGGTCACGACTTCGACCAGATGCGCGCCGCCTTGAAGCGGTCGTGGGCCGAGACGTCCCGCCCCACCTTCATCGTGGGCAAGACCATCATGGGCAAGGGCGCTGTGAGGGCGGACGGTTCCAAGTACGAAGGCTCGCCCAAGATGCACGGCAATCCGCTTTCCAAGACGGAAGCGTCCATCGAAAAAACCATTCAGGTGCTCGGCGGGGATCCTGCCAATCCCTTCCTCCTTTTCCCGGACGTGAAGGAAGCCATGGCCCAGGTGCTGGCCGAAAAATCCAAGGCAGCCGCCGAGGCCAAGGCCGGCCAGGCTGCCTGGGAAAAGCAAAATCCCGAACTGGGGAAGAAGTTCCAACAGTTCTTTTCCGGCGACTTGCCCGCCCTGGATTGGGCCTCCATCGAACAGAAGGCCAATGAAGCCACCCGCGCCGCGTCCAAGAACGTGCTGTCCTATCTGGCCGGCAAGGTCGAGAACATGATCGTGACCTCGGCGGATCTGGCCGACAGCGATTATACGGAAGGCTTCCTGAAGAAGACCAAAATCTTCACCAAGGACGATTTCTCCGGCGCCTTTCTCCAATCCGGCGTGGCCGAATTGACCATGGCCGGCATCATGACGGGCATCGCCTTGCACGGCGGCTGTTACATCGCGGGCGGCACCTTCTTCGCCTTTTCGGATTTCCAGAAACCAGCCATCCGTCTCGCGGCGATCATGGGCGCGCATACCATCTATATCTGGACCCACGATGCCTTCCGCGTCGGCGAGGACGGTCCCACCCATCAGCCCATCGAACAGGAGGCGCAGATCCGCCTGTTGGAAAAGATGGCCAACCTGGAAGGGCACCGCAGCACCCTGGTCCTGCGCCCCTGCGACGGCGCCGAGACCACCGTGGCCTGGAAGATGGCCATGGAAAGCAAGATTCCGACGGGACTCATCCTCACCCGCCAGCCCGTGAACGACGCGCCGGCCCGCAGCGGTTCCACCCGCTACCAGGACGCCCTGCAAGGCGCTGCCAAGGGCGCGTACATCGTGCGCGAAGCGGGCGGCAAGCCAGACCTGGTGCTGGTCGCCAACGGTTCGGAAGTCTCCCTGTTGCTGGAGGGCGCGGAGAAGCTGGCCCAGGAGAAGAACCTCAAGGTCCAGGTGGTCTCGGCCATTTCGGAAGGTCTTTTCCGCGAACAGTCTCCCCAGTACCGCGAATCCGTGCTCCCGCTAACTGTCCCCACTTTGGGCTGGACGGCGGGTCTGCCGGCCACCTTGCAGGGCCTGGTGGGTCCCTTGGGTTTCGTTTACGGCATGTCCCGCTTCGGCGCCTCGGCCCCCTTCAAGGTGCTGGACGAGAAGTTCGGATACACTCAGGCAAACGTGGTGGCCGTGGCCGAGAAGTACCTGGGTGAATACCGGGATACCGCGCGCCGCATCGCGACCGCAGTGGGCTGAAGGGCTTAAGGGCAGAAGGGCAAAAGGCCCGATGGGCCTTCAGCAACCCGTGGTTCGTTCATGATGACAAAGGCCGGCTTTCAAGTCGGCCTTTTTTTTGGACGGCCGTTCACTGGATCTCAGCCCCCGCCGCCCGTGACAGTAACCACGAATGTGCTTTTGAGGGTTGTGTTCTCGGTCGATGTGATGGTCAGGACGGCCGTACCCTTGGTCACGGGATGGATCTTGCCATTGACGATGGTCACGACGTCGGTATCGGAAGAGTTAAGGGTATAACCTTTGTTGGGCGCGTCCGCAGGCGTATAGATAACGGTTGGATAGAGATCTTCGTCCATTCGGGACATGGAGGAGTCCGCCACGGAAATCGCCTCCAACGGAACCGTCACGAAGACTTTGAACGTATCCGTCTTACCCTCGTCCGCCGTGAGCACCACGAAACTGGTGGTCCCGAATCCGATAGGGTGGATCTTGTTCGCCACGACCGATGCGACACCGGCCGTACCTCCGGTCAAGGTGTAACCCTTGTTGGTCGCGTTCGTGGGGGTCCATGCGATGATTGGTTCCTTATCCCCTTCCGGCCGCTTGATAGTCATGTCGGCAATGGAAATGGAGGCCACCGGCTGTATCACCGTGAGATCGAAGGTGTCCTTGGCCGCGTTATTGTCCATCGACATCACGATGATGCGCGTGGTGCCCGGCGCGACCGGCTGGAATTGCCAGCCTCCTAAAATGGTGACGATGGTCGAGGGCGCCGGTGAGGCCGTAGGGCTGGCATAATTCAGGTACCAATTCTTGTTCGAAGCCGTGGTAGGATTGAACGTGAACAATGGATGGGTATTGAAGAGCGGGTCCCCCATCTTCATCGTGTAATCCTTGGCCACCACGCTTGTGACCGGGATTTTGACCCACACGTTGAAGGTATCCGCCTTGTTGGATCCATCCATGGCCTTGACGATGACCGTGGTTTTGCCCCCGCCCACGGCCCTGTAGAATTTTCCATTCGGCCTGACGATGTTGGTATCGTTGGATGTCAGGGCGAAGCTCTTGTCGGTGGCATTAGGCGGATTCCATGTCAACAAGGTGAAGACGTCCCGGTCGGCTTGTCCCAGGCGCAGGGTATCGTCCTTCGCCGAGACGGACTTCACCAGCGCCGATACCGTGACCGTGCAGATGACCGTGATATTCGTGTTCTCATTGGAAACGAGGGTCAAGGGAGCTTTACCGGGCCCCACCGCCTCGATTCTATTTTGCGCGCTGATGGTGATGACGGACGTTCCGCTCAAGCTCTTCAGGGTGATGTTTTTGTTGGTCGCGTTCTGGGGATTGAAAATGACCACGGGATCCTTGGGCGCATCTCCCAAGTTCATGTAAACGGACTGGGCTGTCATGTTGAGCAGGTTCACTGGCTTGGCCGTGATGACCACGGTGAAGGTGGTGACGGGTCCATCCGCCGACCTCAGTTGGACATTGGTGATACCCACTGCCTTGGCCTTGACCCGCGTTCCGCTCACGATGACGGTGTAACTGGTGTCCAGGGAGACCAAGCTGAAATACAGATTGGTGGCGCCGGAGGGGGTCCAGGTAAGGGTGGGCGACAGCTCCTGGTCGACCACCATGAACATCGTGTCAACCTTGACCATCTGCACCTTGGTTTCCGGAGGAAAGACCGTGACCATGAAGTCCGCGCGTCTTCCGCCATCCGAAGCGGTCAAGGTGAACTTGACCGAACCCACCTTCACGGCCTGGACGTTTTCCCCGGAGGGTTTCGCAATCGTGGTGTCCGCGCTGGAAAGGACATAGGTCCGGTTTCCCGCATTGTCAGGAAACCAGGTGGTAACCGGCCTCTTTTCGCTTCCAATTCCCACGGACAGGTTCTGCACGCCCACGGAGTCCACATGGTTGGCCGTGTCCGGACGGCCCACGCTTACCGTGAAGCTGTCCTGGAACCCGCCGTCCTGGGTAGTAATGATGAAATCGACCGCTCCCATCGACAGGGGTGCAATCATGCTTCCTTGCGCCATCGCTACGGATTCATTCCTGGAAACCAGGGAATATTTCCGGTTGGTGGCGTCAAGAGGAAGCCAGGTGAGCTTTGGCAGACCGGGATCGGCGCCGGCGTTTAAAATTAGATTGGACGCCGAGATGCCCTTCACGGGAACCGCCTGGGAAGCCACCGTTACCACCAAGTCGCATCCGCCCCGGCTTCCATCCAGGACCAGCAGGATGACCCGCACGGTTCCCGCTCCCTTGGGGACGATTTTGGTCTGGTCCTTATTCAGGGCGATCACGCTCGTATCGGCGAAGGAAGCCAGGCGGTAGAGCTTGAAGGTCACCTTTTCCGGCGTCCAATGCAGGGTGGGGGCTTCCGCCGAATCGCCCTTGACCAGGAACATATCCTCGGCCCAGATGGAATCGGTTGAGACGATGACGGCGCCTTCGATCACGTTCACGGTGAAGGCCGTCTTATACCCGCCGTCCAGGGTTTGCAGCACGATTCCCGCTTTACCGGGCAAAAGTCCGTGCAAGGTCTGGCCCGACACCCTGGCTACATCCGACCGATCACTGGTCAGGAAAAAATTCCGATGATCCGCATCGGCGGGGAGCCAGGTAACGCTCGGCATGATATCTTCGCCCACCTTGATGGTGAGGTCGGACGATGAAACCGATTGCACTTTTTTACCGGCCGAAACCACCCGCGTGATGAAGGAGGCGGTGAGCGAATCGGCCCCGGGAACGGTCACGGTGATCTGGGCGCTGCCGATTGAGACCGGCACCAGCCGAGTGCCCTGGACCTTAACCGTGGTCGTATCTGAACTGGTGAGGAGATACTCGCGCACGGCCCCTTCTGCGGGAGCCCATACCAAGCTGGGTGCCAGGCCCGGATCCCCGAGCCACAGGAGCATTTCCCTGGCATTGAGGGTGTTCTGGACGCCGGATATTTTGCTGATGACCTTGGAATTTTCAAGGCATTGCTTGGGAGGGAGTTTGCAGGTGGGCGAGTATTTGTCGAGGCTATCGGCCACGCCGTTTCCGTCGGCATCGCGGGTCCATTCGTCCCCGGCATATCCCGGACTGCCGGGCATGTACGGGCTTTCGAAATCGGAATCGCGGCGGCAGGAAACGACAATCGCCGCGCATATCACCACGGATACGAAGAAGAACCCAGCGTTACGCATCAGTCGTTCGCCCATAATCCCCGCCTTCAGAACGAAAACACCAGGAAGCCGCCCGCGCCGGCCAGCCCTATTCCGCCCAGGACGCCGAACACTTTGGAAGTGCGCTCCTTGTCGAGCACCTTGGCCTGCTGGGATTCCGCCATTTCCCGCGAGCGCGCAGCCTGGAACCGGGCATACTCCTGGTCCGCCTCAACGTTGGCGGCATACGCCATATACCCGAACGCGGCTCCCGCCGCCAGACCCAGTCCCACTCCGGCCCAGGTCCATCGGACCTTGGAACGCACCTCTCCCGATCCGCCTTCGTACTCGGGCAGCTTGAACAGGCTCGTGAAGAATTTGTCCTCGAACTCGAGCAGCTTCCGGAAATCCACCGTCGAACTGGACGGCCACTCGCGCACCTTCTTCTTCGCAGAGATATCGTAAAGTGCCAACTGGAGTTGGAGGCCTCCTCCCTTGGTCGCGAGGAGTCGGGAATAGACCAAGTGGGTAATGTCCATCTTCCCTCCCAAGCTGAAGATGGCCGAGTCCGTGGAAATGAATCCGGACTTGTTGATTTCAAGGGCCGTGAGCAGTTCTTCCATTTCCTTGCGGCCCATGATGTCGTAGTTTCTGGAGGCGTAAAGATGGGTCGCGACCCGTTCCGCCATGATCCGCGACGGTGTGGATCCCGCGGCGCTCAGGTCGAGCACGGTAAGCAGACCGCGCTTGTCCCGGCGGCCGGTACGGACCTGGTCCGGTCCCAGGTCGCCTGCGATCTGGGCCAAGGTGGCCTCCATGGCGGAAGAGGGAATGCCCAATTGCCGTTTGCGGATCTCCCCTACCCGCGACCAAACGGTCTGGGAGGTGGGAACGTGGACCAGGTTCAGGGTATAGGCATACAGGTCGTCCATGCTGGTTACCGATCCAAAAAGCACGAACTCGGCGGAGAGGATGTTGCCGATATCGAAGGCGCATTGGAACTCGTGGCACGGGACGCGGGAATCGACCCGGTAATCCTTGAACTTCGTCTTCAGAGTATCACGCGGGATAACTTTCCAGCGGAGATTGCCGGAGAAACTCCTGCGCAGGAATTCGCCCCATTCCGGATCGCCTCTTTGAGTATGCAGATCAATTGGATCTAAGACGGCGAGGACACGCTGCTCCATGTCCTTGGACAATTCCGCCTTTTCTGAAAAAGCGTCGCAAGGCCTTTGGAGAAGACCGATTAGGGTGATTGCCAGGCAAATGCCGGGCAAGGCGGACCATCGCATATTAGAGATTTTAAAGGAAGGTCGAAACTTTAACAACGTGGTAAAAGGCTCAAACGCGGGCACCATATCCCCGGCTTTGATCTTTTTGAGGCAAGAAGGACAA
>JALYSE010000267.1 GCA_030854955.1 Fibrobacterota bacterium
ATCATCGATGGCTCTCAGCTTCCCCGTTGGCCGGTGTTCACGCGCGCCTTGGCAAAAGCGGGGGTTATCTCTTCCGCCACGGCTGTGGCCATGCAAGCGGCCTTGTGGCCACGCATTGCAACCCGCAGGGGTGTGATAGCCGGCGATATCCGGCTCAATTTCTGACGCATCTAGTTACACATTTCCTAGCGACTCATAGAAACGGAATTTATCTTCTTCTAAATTCTCCGCCGTTGGCGGGGTGTCTTGGCATCATGCCAAAGGAGGCCGAACAATGAAAAACTTCTTCAAAAACGTAGACCTGGAAAATGTCACGGATCAGCTTGTGGAAATCAAGGACCAGATACAGGAAATGAAGTTCCGCAAGCCCTGGGGCAAGGGCAGCGATACGTCCCCCATTGCGTTCCTGGCCATCGGCGCAGCCATGGCTGGGTTGGGCATGGTGCTGTACAAGAACCGCAGCGAGGTGGCCAACTTCTGTTCCAACTGCGGATCGGATCTCAAGGACAAATGGGAAAGCTTCGGCATGAAGGACAAGGCGGAGCAGATCATGGGCAAGATGAAGCCCGGAGCCAAGGATGCGAAGAACCAAAACGCCCAGGCCAATTACCAGCCCATTTGAATGGGATCCGCGGGAACCGCTTCCAAGGTTCCCCGGTTCCTTCCGCTTTCTTTTATTGCCTGAACAATCCGGTAACCGCTCTCTCAGGCCGGACCATTGAATCGCGCTTCGGGCTCGAAATAGTCCTTGGCCGCGCCGCATTTGGGACAGCACCAATCGTCCGGGACATCTTCCCAAAGCGTCCCCGCCGCGATACCGGAATCGGGGTCCCCGATGGATTCATCAAACACGTACATGCAGAGCATGCACACGTAACGTCGCTGACCGGGAAGGGTGGAGGACATCAAGCAACCGGAGCGGTTGAAGCGGCCGTGACCGGCGAACCTTCCGTGCCGGCGGGAAGCCGCCAGCAATCCGTGGTGTTCAACCGGGTCGCGCCCGCGGACTTGAGATAGAGGAACAATTGCATGCGATACCCGATAAGCCAGCGCATGGGATAGGCGAGGCCCTCGCCCCGCTTGCAGGTCTCGCCCCAGGGAAAGGTCATCTCTTCCTTGAGCAGGATCGGAAGCGATACGCTCCCCAATTCCCTGACGGCCGCTTCCGCCTGCCATGCCATGCGTTCGGGGAAGTCGGAAGCCGGCATGCCTGCAGTCACCTCGGCAGTCGGCCTGCCTTTGGTCCAATCTCCGGCGATCACCTTGACCAGTCCGTTGTAGGGGCCGAAGCTCAGGAAACGCAAGAGTTCAATCGTATTACGCTGGCCGGGAGTCGGCCGATAGTCCAGGCCGCCGGGCGGCATCTTATGGAAGAGGTTGATGCAAATTTGGCTTTCCTTCCGCCAGGTGCCAATGAAACTGTCGAGAGTGAACATGGGTTTCCTTTCGGGCTGCCTTCCACATCAACGCGACGGCGGATGCGGCGCTTGGCCGATTCATTTGACGATTACGAGTTCAGATTCCGAATAATATTCGCCTTTGTAGGTGGCGATGCAATTCTTCCCGTTCTTCTTGGCGAAGTTCTTCGCTCGGTTGGCTCGATCCTCGATTTCCCGCTCGGTCAGGAAGCAATCGTAAGGGATCCAGACCGCGCCGATAGAGACCGTAGTCTTCTCCGCGACGCCGCGATAGGTGATCATGCGCAGCTTCGCCTGGAACTCCTTGATGAAACCGACGCCCATCGCCAGACTGAAATTGGGCAAGAGCTGGATGTATTCGTCGCCGCCGTAGCGGTAGCCTTGGCCGTGGCTGTAAAGGTGCGATTCCATCAGTTCCATGAAACGCGGCAGGATATCCCGATCGACCTTGGTCTCGGTATAACGGGTGTTGAAGGATTTAAAATCATCCACATCAATGTACGCCACCATCAAGCCGTTGGAGCGCAGCTCGCATTTCTCGCGGTAATAGCGCAGGTCCTTGAAGAACAGGGACGGAGTCTGCAGGATATGGAACTTTTCGTCGTACTCGCGCTTTTCGAGGGACAGGGCGGAGGTATGCATATCCTCCACGAACTTGATCGACAGGAACTCCGTGAGATGCGGTACCCGCAAGCCGGGAGAACCTTGGAACCACGACGCCTCCATGATCTTGCGGATGGGCTCCAGCTCTTTTTCCAGGTTCCCGATCAATTCGGGATGGAAGGTCTTGCTCATGGGCTCTTCCAGCTTGGACGCCACGATGCGGCGCTGGTGGATCACGACCCGCTTGATCAAGGGAGCGAATTCCTCGGAGATATCGTGTTCCTCCTTCATCGGACCGCCGGCATTGCGCTTCTTCAGGACATTGCCAAGAGAGGACAATTTCGAAAGGATAGAATCCACTTCCGAAGGAAGTTTATAGCCGATTTGGGCCTGTAATTTGACCACGAGGTTTTTCTTCATCCAATCGGTGAAGGATTCCGAGTACTTCTCGATCATGTCGCACTGATCATTGGAAAAAATGGGCATCGTTCCTCTAAGGTTGGGAATGAAAAGTATTCACTCTACGGCCATTTGGAACGTCCAAATTGACGGCCCGGGAGACAGTACGCCTTGCGCCTTAAGCCCAACGCTTTTAGCGCCCGATTACGCCGCCCCGTGCATAGACCTCAAACCCTTAGAAGACGATTTCTTTTTCGGGATCGATGGGCGAACCTACCGGTCATCCAGGTAGACAGGGGCGGAATTCGCCACGTCTTCCGCGGCGCGCAATGCTGCATCCAGAACGGTCAGACCCGCATTCGGGAGTCCCGCGTTTTCGCTGAGATACCTTCGCCAGACCCTTCCGCCCCGGACGCCTTGGAACAATCCCAGGATATGCCGGGTCATGGAACTCAATCGAAGGCCGCGCTTGAGCTCCGCCTCTACATAGGGCTTGAAGGCTTCCAGGATGGCCGCCCGGGAGGGTATCTCCCGGGTTTCCCCAAAGACGCGGTTGTCGACCTCGGCCAACAGATAGGGGTTCTCATAGGCGGCGCGCCCCAGCATCACCCCGTCGAACTCCTTCAAGTGGCCTTCCGCCTGTTCCAGGCTCGTGATACCGCCGTTGAGGACGAATTTCAGGGCGGGAAAGTCAATCTTGAGGCGGCCCACCACGTCGTAACGGAGCGGCGGCTTGGTGCGGTTTTCCTTAGGGCTCAGGCCATGCAGCCACGCCTTGCGGGCATGCATGATGAAGGTATCGCAACCGGCGGCCGATACAGTGCCGATGAAATGGATCAATTCCTCGTAGGAATCCTTATCATCGATGCCGATGCGGGTCTTGACCGTGACCGGCAGATAGACGGAATCCCGCATGGCCCCCACGCAGGCTGCCACCAGTCCGGGCTCCGCCATCAGGCAGGCGCCGAATTTGCCGTCCTGGACGCGGTCGCTCGGGCATCCCACGTTCAGGTTGATTTCATCGTATCCGAACCGCTCCCCCACCTTGGCGCAGGCGGCCAGGTCGGCGGGGGCGCTCCCGCCCAATTGCAGGGCGATGGGGTGTTCGCCCGCATCGAAAGCCAGGAGGCGCTCCGCCTTCCCATGCAAGATGGCGCCGGTGGTGACCATCTCGGTGTAGAGACGCACGTTGCGGGAAATGAGACGGAGAAAGTACCGGCAATGCCTATCGGTCCAATCCATCATCGGCGCTACGGAGAAATGCGGCTGGGTCATGGCCAATACGATCTAAAAAAATTCCCGCCCGCCCGACTCCCAGAGCTGGAGTCGGGCCGGAATTCAGGCTGACTTTAGCTTTTTGGCCAGGAAAATGCTCACAATGATGCATCCTGCGCCTAGGAAGCCCACCACGCCGTAACGCTCCAAGCGGCCACCCGAGCCCGAAACGATGATGGCGCCGGCCACAATGGACGCCCATCCGGAGGCGAATTGCTGCAAAGCGGAATTGATGCTCATGAAGCTGCCGCGGTAACGCGCCTCCACGCTGTTGGTCACCATGGCCATGCCGGGAATGAAGCGGCCGGAGGTAAAGACCATGAAACAGGTGCTGACGATTAGGGCGGTCCAAAGCGGAACCATCGGCAGATGGCTTATGATGACGATGGGGAAAATGGCCAGGATGCTTACGGTGACGAAGACCCTCAGCAGACCCAGGCGATCCGAAAGCCGTCCTAGCCACCGCATAGAAAAGAAGGTGGCGGCCCCGCCAAACAGATAAATGTAAGGCAACTGCTCATTGCGAACCCCGACGTTGGCGACCAATGACGGACTTAAATAGGGAATGATCATGAAACCGGCCATGGTCATGACGATGGTCAGGCCGAAAGCGTTCCAATGGTTCGGGCGACTCAATACCACCTTCATGTCCGCCCAGGGCCTCCCGCGCTCCCGGGTCAGATGATCGCGCATGGTTGGAAGCACCGATGCCGCCATGAAGATGATCGCGACGCTCAATCCGGCCAGCAGGTAGAAAGGGGCATGCCATCCCAGGTGGTTGGCCAGAAACAATCCGGCGGGAACGCCGGCGATGGATGCCAGGGAAAAGGAAGAGAAAAGGGTCCCCATGGCCGCGCCGCGCCGATTGGGCGGAATGGCGTCCCCGATGATAGCGAGGATGGTCGCGGAGGTGACTCCGCCGAACCCGCCGGCCAGGAAACGCGCAATCACCAGGGTCGGGTAGTTGGGCGCCAGGGCGCAGGCGAGGGTTCCGAGTGCGAAACCCGCGTAGAGCCACAAAAGCGCCCGCTTACGATCGAAACGATCAATGAACCAGGCCGCGACCAGCCCGAACACCCCAGCACTGAAGGTATAGGTGGAAACGATAAGCCCGAACTGAGAAGGCGTGATCCGGAAGATCTCCATCAATCGCGGCCCCAAGGGCATTACGATCATGAAGTCCAGTATATGCGTAAATTGAATGGCGGCAAGCATATAAAGGAGAATCCGCTCCCTTTCCGGGGGCAGGGGAAAACGGCTGACAGGGGGAGAAGCTCCTGTCGGCCCGGGTCCTTCATTCGGCTGGATCAAAAATCCTCCTTGGAGTTCAATGGCATACTAATTTATTTCGGAAGATAGTTCCACCCCGGGCGCGCCATCATGCGCCCGGAAGAACCAAGGAGACCTGATGATTTCAATTTCCAAGCCGACGCTCACGCGATTTTCTCTTATGCTCGCATTCGCCCTCTCGCCCACTGCCGTTTCGGCACTTTCCTTCGGTGCCGGACCGATTGGCGGCATGAACTTCGGCAATGCCGCGGTGGAGGATCACGATGAGACCACCATGCGCAACGGCCTAGCCCTCGGCATGAGGGCCGAGTTCGGTGTGACCAGCCCCTATAGCCTGCTCGTCGAGCCCCAGTACGTGCAGAAAGGCGCCCGCTTCGAGGTACTGGGCGCGGACATTGAGGGAGATTTCGACTATGTCGAGATCCCAATCCTCCTCAAAGCCAAATTCGGTGCCATGAAGACCCATGCCTTCGCCTTCGCCGGGCCGAGCATCGGGATCAACACCAATACCGAAGGGAAGATGGGTTCGCTCACCGGCAACTTCGAGGATGAAGCCGCTTCGGTGGTCTTCTCCGGCGATGTAGGTGGCGGCGCGGCCTTCCAGGTTTCGGAATTCGTCTACCTGTCTGCCGACGTGCGGTATTCCCACGGCTTCACTAATGCCTTGGAAAATCCGGTCGGCGATATCGATGAATGGATGTCGCGTGACGTCCGGGCCATGGTCGGCCTCCTGTTCCACCTGACCCAGTAAGGGCCCATCCAGACGGAATATTAAACAGGCCCGCCCGGAAGGGGCGGGCCTTTTGCGTTCCAATGCGAATAGGAATGAGAATCCG
>JALYSE010000053.1 GCA_030854955.1 Fibrobacterota bacterium
CAGTTCAAGAAGATCAGCTACAAGATCCAGGAGAAGATTGTCACCAAGGGCGCCATCCACGCCCGCCTGGCCGATATGGCCATGTGGCTGCATGCCTCAGCCTGCGTGCTCTCCAAGCTGGACAAACAGTTGCAGCAAGGAACCTCCGGCGCGGCCTGGGAACGCGATCGCGCCGCCGGCCTGCATTTCCTGGACATGGCCGAGCATGAGTATCGGAATGCGGTGCTGGCCCTTTTCAAGAACCCGGACGATACCATGGTCCTTGCCAGCACGGCGGCCCTGGCCTATTCAGATACGCTTCCCAACGCTCATTTCGTTTTGCCGGAGCGGTCCCCCAACGCCATGGGCCAAGGCAAGAAGGTGAAGACGGAGTTTGTGAAACAGTTTCCCGGGACACCCTCATGAGATCCGCATGAGAACCGCCTGGGACCGGAAGAACGCGGGGCGTCATCATGTCCGGGGCGCCTGAACCCGGCCGGACGGTCGGAAGCATCCGCATCGGCAACGGCGCGGGCTTCTGGGGAGACAATCTGGACGCGCCCATCCGGTTGGCGGAAAAGGGCGCGCTGGATTTCCTCACCCTTGAATATCTGGCCGAGCTCACCCTCTCCATCCTCGCCCATCAGCGCCGCCTCGATCCTGACGCCGGATTCGTGGGGGATTTCCCCGCTACCATCGCGCGTCTGATTCCCATTCTCAAAGCGCAACCCCGCCTGCGCATCGTCACCAACGCCGGCGGATTGAATCCCCAGGCTTGCGCGCGAGCGACCGCGAAACTCCTGGCCGATGCCGGCATGGGCGGGGAGAAAATCGCCTGGGTTTCGGGGGACGACCTGATTCCCAGGATGGGCGAGCTGCGTATGGCCGGCGAAGGCTTCCGGCATTTCGACTCCGGAGAGGAACCGCAGACCGCTTTCGTCAGCGCCAACGCCTATCTCGGGGCAAGGCCCATCGCCGATGCCCTGAACCGGGGAGCCCGCATCGTCATCACTGGCCGCGTGGCGGACGCCTCCCTGACCGTGGGACCGGCCATGCATACCTTCCAGTGGTCCTGGTCCGACTGGGAAAAGCTGGCCGTGGCCAGCGCAGCCGGGCATCTGATCGAATGCGGCGCGCAAGTAACGGGCGGCCTCGTATCGCGTTGGAAAACGGTTCCGGATTACGCCACCATCGGGTATCCCATCGCGATTCTTACCCGCGACGGGCAATGCCGAATTACCAAACCGGTAGGCACGGGGGGCATAGTGAACCGCGAAACCGTGACCGGACAATTGCTTTATGAAATCGGTGATCCGCGCCGTTACCATACTCCGGATGTCACCCTCGATTTCACCGACATGGAAGTCGAGGAAGAGACCGGGAACGTGGTACGGGTGATGGGCGCAAAAGGCTTCCAGCCACCCAACACTCTCAAGGTTTCCTGCGCCTATGAGAACGGATTTTCAGCCAAGGGTGATTTGACGGTCTGTGGGCACGACGCGGCCGAAAAGGCCAGGGTCTGCGGCGAGATTATTTTGGAGCGGGTGCGCCTGGCCGGCTTCTCCTTGTCGCGCCGCAATGTGGAATTGGTCGGTACCGGAGCATCCATGGACAATGCGGTTCCGGATGGATTGCATGAGGTGGTCCTCAGGATTTCCATCTGGGACCGGGACAAAAAGGCGGTGGAGCGCTTCTGCAGGGAATTTTCCCCCATCATCACATCCGGCCCCCCCGGAGTTACCGGATACACCGGATCCCGTCCGCGAGCGCGCCCGGTGCTTTCCTATTGGCCCACCACCGTATCTCGGGACAGGGTTCCGGCACGGGTTGAAGTACGCGAAGCCGTGGAACTCGCGGCCATGCCGGGAGCGGGACCCGATTCCAAAACCGGCATGAAGGCGGGACGCACATGATCCGTTTGCGGGATATCGCCCATGGACGCAGCGGGGACAAGGGCGATCATGCCAACATAGGCATCATCGCATTCACGCCCGCAGGCTTCGCCTTCCTGGAAAAGGAGCTTTCCGCGGACAGGGTGAAAGCGTATTTCGGGTATCTGGGGCCCAGCCGGGTGGAACGGTTCCCCTTGCCGAAACTGTGTGCCTTCAACTTCGTCCTCTGGAACGTGCTCGGCGGCGGAGCGTCGGATTCCCTGCGCACGGACACCCAGGGGAAGGTCCTGGCCACGGCGCTGTTGGAAATGGAATTGCCCGATCCGTCGGACCTGGAAATGATGAAGACGCGGGAATGATCGGTTCCGGAGAAAGCGAACATGGACGATAAATACCGGGACAACGTGGTGCACAATGCCAACCTGTTGGACCAGCTGCGGGAGCGGATGCGTGTCGCCCAGGGCGGCGGCGGTGCCGACGCCGTGCAGAAGCACAGGGCGCGGGGAAAGCTGGCCGTGCGGGATCGCATCGCCATGCTTGTGGATCCGGAATCGGAATTCCTGGAATTGGCCTCCTTGGCCGCTTGGGATATGTACGATAACGTGGCCCCGGGCGCGGGCATGGTGACCGGTGTGGGGATGGTTTCCGGGGTCTGCTGCATGATTGTCGCCAATGACGCGACCGTCAAGGGGGGGACCTATTTTCCCATGACCGTGAAGAAGCACCTGCGGGCCCAGGAAATCGCGGAACAGAACCACCTTCCCTGCATCTACCTGGTGGACAGCGGCGGGGCCTTTCTGCCCTTGCAGTCCGAGGTCTATCCCGACAAGCACCATTTCGGACGCATCTTCTTCAACCAAGCCCGCATGAGCGCCCGGGGCATCCCGCAGATAGCGGTGGTGATGGGAAGCTGCACGGCGGGCGGCGCCTACATCCCTGCCATGAGCGACGAGACCGTCATCGTGAAGAACCAAGGGACTATCTTCCTTGCGGGTCCGCCCCTCGTTAAGGCCTCAACCGGGGAAGAGGTGAGCGCGGAGGATCTGGGAGGCGGGGACATGCATACCCGCAAGTCCGGGGTCGCGGATTACTTGGCCGAGAACGATCATGACGCTCTGCGGATCACTCGCGAGATCCTGGCCAACATCGCGCGCTCCTGGAAACGCGAGCCTCTCTATCCGCGCGCCGGTTCGTGGAAGGAGCCGTCACGCAAGGTGGAGGATCTGCTGGGAATGATTCCCAAGGATTTGCGCACGGCGTTCGACGTGCGGGAGGTTATCCACCGCATTGTCGACGATTCCCGGTTCCATGAATTCAAACCCCTGTACGGCAAGACCATGGTATGCGGATTCGCGGCCCTGATGGGGTTCCCGGTGGGCATCATCGGCAACAACGGCATCCTATTCAGCGAAGGGGCGCTCAAGGCCGTGCATTTCATCCAGTTGTGCGAGAAGCGGGGGACACCCCTATTGTTCCTGCAGAACATACCCGGCTTCATGGTCGGAAAGCATTTCGAGGAAGGCGGCATCGCCAAGCACGGAGCCAAGCTGGTCACGGCCGTGGCCACCACCCGGGTGCCCATGATCACCATCATGACCGGCGGATCCTTCGGAGCGGGCAACTACGCCATGGCGGGACGCGCCTATGAACCGCGCTTCCTCTTCTCATGGCCCAACTCCCGCATTTCGGTGATGGGCGGCCAGCAGGCCTCCAAGGTCCTGTCTCAAGTGAAGGTCGATCAACTGAAGGCCCAGGGAAAGATCCTTAGCGAAAGCGAGATAGAGGAATTGGAGCGGCCCATCGTGGACTCCTATGAGCGCGAAGGCTCGCCCTACTTCAGTTCCGCGCGCCTCTGGGACGACGGCATCATCAGCCCCCTGGAAACCCGCAAAGTGGTGGGGCAATGCCTCGCAGCCGTACAGTACGGCCATTGGAGCAACGGACACGGCTTCGGCCTGTTCCGAATGTGAGGAATCGGCGATGACGGAATATAAAACCATCAAGGCTCAACGGGAACCGAACGGGGTCCTGCATCTTAGGCTGTTCCGCCCCCAAGTCAAAAATGCATTCAACCCGGTGTTGATCCGGGAGCTTCGCCAGGCATTCCTGGATGCGGAAGCGGACACGACCTTGCGCGTGATCACCTTGCGCGGCGAAGGCGGGACCTTCTGCAGCGGGGGTGATCTCAATTGGATGAAGGAAAGCCTCTCCTATACGCCCGAAGAGAACTATCGCGACGCGGAAAACCTCTACGCCCTGTTCGATGCCATCGACCGGTGCCGCCTGCCCATCGTTGGAGGGGCGGAGGGGTTCGCCTTGGGCGGAGGCGTAGGGCTGGTCAGCGTGTGCGATTACGTGGTGGCCCAAAGCGGAACACAATTCTCCCTGTCCGAAGTGCGCGTGGGCCTGGTGCCCGCCTGCATCGGCCCCTTCGTCCTGCGCAAGATCGGGGAATCCCAGGCCCGGGCCCTTTTCCTGAGTTCGGAGCGCTTCACGGTCGAGCGCGCTTTGCAAATAGGACTCATCCATGAGGTGGCGGCCGACTCCGAGGGCGTAACCCGCGCCATGGAGAGGATCACGAAAAGCATCCTTTCCGCTTCACCCAACGCCATTGCCGTCGCCAAGGAATTCATCCGATCCCTTACCCGGACTTCCAAGGAGGAACAAGGTCCCTTGGCCGTGCGGACCTTGGCCGAAATCCGCGTCACACCCGAAGCGCAAGAAGGCCTGCGTGCCTTCCTGGAAAAGCGGCCGCCCAAATGGAGATCCGCTTGAAGTATCCAATCCGGTTCATCACGGCCGCGTCGTTGTTTGATGGCCACGATGCGGCCATCCATATCATGCGCCGGGTGCTGGTCTCCGAGGGTGCCGAGGTGATTCATCTCGGCCACGACCGCTCCGTCAAGGACGTGGTGGACGCGGCCATCCAGGAAGACGCCCAAGGTATCGCCGTATCCAGCTATCAGGGCGGCCATCTCGAATATTTCAGTTACCTGGTGGCATCCCTCCGGGAACGGGGTTGCGGCCATATCAAGGTGTTCGGAGGCGGGGGCGGGGTGATTACCCCTGCGGAGATCGACTTGCTGCACAAACGCGGAGTGTCCCGCATCTTCTCTCCCGAAGACGGGCGCAAGCTGGGCCTGGAAGGCATGATCCGGAAAATGCTGGAAGCCTGCGATGCGCTTCCGGGAAAGCCCCTGGCGAAACTTCCCGCCCGGTTCGGGTCGCACAATACCCCCGCCATCGCCCGTGCTCTGAGCACGTTGGAGTGGGCCGGTGAAAAGTCCTCCGCGGGAAAATCCTCCTCCCTGCTCAAGGACGTCAAGGCTCGCTTGGCCAAAATCAAGCCCTGCCCGGTCATCGGCATCACCGGTACGGGCGGCGCGGGGAAAAGTTCCCTGGTGGACGAGTTGCTGCTGCGGTTTCTGCCTTCCTTTCCCGGCAAGCGCGTGGCCGTGCTTTGCGTGGATCCCACGCGGCGGCGCACCGGTGGAGCCCTGCTGGGAGACAGGCTGCGCGTGAACGCGGCGGGAAAATCCGACCGCGTCTATTTCCGATCCATGGCCACCCGGCGCGCGAACGCGGCCACTAGCGCGACCGTCAAGGATGGACTGCGGGTGCTGCAGGCCGCGGGTTTCGATCTCATCCTGCTGGAGACGGCGGGAATCGGCCAGAGCGATACGGAAGTCGCGGACGTGGCGGACACGTCCATCTACGTGATGACCCCGGAATACGGAGCGCCCAGCCAGCTGGAGAAGATTGGCATGCTCGATTATTCCGACTTCGTGGTGCTCAACAAGTTCGACAAGCATGGGGCGGAGGACGCCTTGCGGGACGTGCGCAAAGCCTACCAGCGGAACAGGAAGATCTTCACCACGCCCATCGAACGTCTGCCGGTGTTCGGCACCTGCGCCCATCGCTTCCAGGATCCGGGAACCCATGGACTCTTCAACGCTCTGTTCCGGCATCTCGGTTGGAAATTCCAACCCCTTCCCGAAGGCTTGCCGGACCGCCGCAGCCTGCTGCCCCGCGACCGGACGGATTACCTTCGCCGCATCTCCGCCACCATTACGGGATACCACAAGGCTACTAAGGACCAGGCGGAAATGGCCCGCGGCGCGGAACATCTTCATCATGCTCTGCGGGAATTGGGGGAAAGCGTGCCGGACAAGGCCGTGCCCTTCCTGGCTTCGCCACAACTGGCGGAAAAACGACCGGGTAGAGAAAAATCCACCAAGGCCAAGGCCGTTGCCGTCGACGATGCCGTCGTCACCTTGCGCGCCCGTTATGATACCTTGCTCAACGGAATCGATCCCGCGATCCTTTCCTCCCTGCGCGGATTCGACGCGGTGCGCCGGTCATATGCGGCCGAAACCCAGTCCTATCGGATCCGCGACAAGGATATCGAAGTGCGCAACCACGAAACTTCCCTGAGCGGCCTCGACATCCCCAAGGTCAGCCTTCCCACCGTCGAAGGCTGGGGCGATCAGGTAGCCTTCCTGCGTTCGGAAAACGCACCGGGGGGATTTCCCTATACTGCCGGGGTCTTTCCCTTCAAACGCGAAGGCGAGGATCCCACGCGCATGTTCGCCGGGGAAGGCACCGCCGAGCGCACCAACGCGCGCTTCCACTATGTCAGCAAAGGCCAGAAGGCGGTCCGTCTCTCCACCGCCTTCGATTCCGTAACCTTGTACGGCGCCGACCCCGATCCCCGTCCGGACATATACGGAAAGGTGGGTAACTCCGGAGTTTCGGTCTGCTGCCTCGATGATGCCAAAAGGCTCTATTCGGGTTTCGATCTCTGTGCCCCCGATGCCTCCGTCTCCATGACCATCAATGGTCCGGCCCCGATCCTCTTGGCGTTCTTTTTCAATACCGCCGTGGACGCGGCCTGCGAACGTTGGCTTAAGGAAAGGGGAAAATGGAAGGTTGCCCAGGGAAAAATCGCCAGGTGGTTCAAGGACCGGGGCATGCAGCCTCCCAAGTACCGCGCTTCCAGGCTGCCGCCCGGCCATGACGGTTCCGGCCTGGGATTCCTGGGATTGCCCGCCGATGTGATCATGGAACCCAAGGACTACATGCGCATCCGCACCGAGGTCCTCAAGACCGTGCGGGGAACGGTGCAAGCCGATATCCTCAAAGAGGATCAGGCTCAGAACACCTGCATTTTCTCCACGGAATTCTCCCTGCGCCTGATGGGCGACACCCAGCAATACTTCATCGACAACGGCGTGCGCAACTTCTACAGCGTGAGCATAAGCGGTTATCATATCGCCGAGGCGGGGGCGAATCCCATCACCCAGCTGGCCCTGACCCTGGCCAACGGGTTCACCTACGTGGAATATTACAAGGCGCGGGGTATGGACATCGATCGTTTCGCCCCCAATCTATCCTTCTTTTTTTCCAACGGTCTGGATCCGGAGTATACCGTGATCGGTCGAGTGGCGCGCCGCATCTGGGCCATCGCCATGCGCGACTATTACGGCGCGGAGGAACGGAGCCAGAAACTGAAATACCATATCCAGACTTCCGGGCGCTCCCTGCACGCTCAGGAAACCGATTTCAACGATATCCGCACCACCCTCCAGGCCCTTTTGGCCATCGGGGACAACTGCAATTCCCTGCACACCAATGCCTTCGACGAGGCGGTTACCACTCCCACGGAGGCTTCCGTGCGCAAGGCCATAGCCATCCAGTTGATCATCAACCGCGAACTCGGGTTGGTGCGGAGCGAAAATCCCATGCAAGGCAGCCATTTCCTGTCGCTGCTGACCGATAGGGTGGAAGCGGCGGTGCTGCGCGTTTTCGAGGAGCTCGATGGACGCGGCGGAGTGCTGGGAGCGATGGAGATGAACTACCAGCGCAGCCGCATCCAGGAGGAATCGATGCTCTACGAGCGCAAGAAACAGAGCGGAGAGCTTCCCATAGTAGGTGTGAACACCTTCCTTAATCCCCAGGCGGCGGGCGCGGGTCCGGCCCATGAATTGATCCGCAGCACAGAGGCGGAGAAGAAGAGCCAGGTGGATCAGGTGAAGGCCTATTCCCGGCGATTCCCCGAAGAAGGCGCCGCCGCGCTTGAACGCCTCAAGGCAACCGCGCTTAAAGGCGGGAATGTATTTGGCGAACTCTTGGAGGCGGCGAAATACTGCACCTTGGGAACCCTCTCTAAGGCCTTGTTCGAGGTGGGCGGGGCGTATCGGAGAAATACTTAGGCGAAATGCCTATGATCCCTATCATCCCTATCATCCCTATACCCGGGGGAACCCCGCCGGTTATCTGGATCATGCCCGGCATTTTTACCAGTATGCGCGCGTTCCAGATCCTGGGCAAGGTGGTTCGGGCCACCCCGATAGAGGATTCTGCCGGCGCGTCGCTCCTGCGCCTGCGCCGGAAAAAACGGAGCATCCCTTTCGGAGGCGGCGGGTTTCACATCCGTTGCAAACCCTATTTTCGGATGTTATTTGCACGGGCTCTTTGAAAGCCCTGCCGTCCGGATTGGCCTGTTCCGATGGCTATTCGGCCGAAAAAAATTGGATTGGAAAGAAACGGCCGAGGCCGCTGATGCCGATGCAATGGAGTTTTCGGGACCGGGATCCGGCATCGCCTCTGTCGTGGGTTTCGACCGGATCGCCGATGTCCTGAAGGCTATTCTGGACCCGGCCGGCCTACTTTTGGACCTTCCCCCAATACCACAAAGTCCCCAGACGCGTCCCCGCAAATAAGTCCCGGGGTCCGGAGGAAAAAATTAGTTAGTAAAGAGATGGACCCCCCTGTGCTCAAACGGGGAGATCGCTCACGCCCTGATGAAAGGGGGAGAAGATGAAAAACCATAAGAAAACGATATTGATTGTAGACGATAACGACGAAATCGTGGAATTGGTCAAATGCATGCTTGCCTTGGAAGGGTATGAAATCATCGATGGTTGCAGCGGCGAGGATGCCCTTTACCTTAATGAACGATATCCGTTCGAAATCCATCTGCTGCTGACCGACGTGCGCATGAGCCCAAACATGAACGGTTGCGACCTGGCCCACGCCATGCGCATCGTCAGACAAGGCATCAAAGTCATCTACATGTCCGCATTCGCCGATGACCCACGCGTAGGTGATGAGGTTGCGGGCGGACAAGCCTCCTACCTGCGCAAACCCTTCACCCGGAAGGAACTGGTCAAGGCAGTGGACCAGATTCTGGTCGAAACCGCCCAGTACTGAAAGCATGCTGGCCAGACACCCATTCTCGAAATCCGAAATCCTGGGGATGGTCATGGTCCATGCAGCCCTGATGGCCGGAGTGGCGGCTTTTGGCGGGGTAGCCTTGATGTTGGCCTTCATGAACCGGGGTCTGGGACCCGGGGTGATTCCGTACTTCGTGACCCTGATAGCCTATGCGAACGTGGTTCTCCCCTTGATCGCCTTGGTGGCCTCCCGCGCCTACCTCAAAACCAAGATAAACCGGGCCTGCCAACGCCTGCGCGACCGCTCCATCCATATCGAAGGATTCAAAAGGAAGCTGCTCACCGCTTATCTGTTACGGGCCGCCATCATGGAAATTCCCGCCTTGCTCGGCCTCACCGCCGTGCTCATCGTGGTCCTGGGTCCCGGAGACATCTTCGCGGCCCCTCCCGTGCATCTTGCCCATTTCCTGGGAGCGCTGTTCTTCTTGATCGAAACGGCGCGCATCACGCCGACCGGATCAAGGTTGGACCATCTGCTCCGCACCTACAGTTGAAGCGGTTTTCCGCTTTCTTTCGTGCGTGATAATTCGTTAAATTGGTGAAGAGGAAGTGACGCTATGCCGGATAGCTTGATTGACGATTTGGCAAAACGCATGGCTGAGCTGCGCCGGGACGGTCTCTATAAGGAGGAGCGCGTGATGGCTTCTCTCCAAGGGGCCGAAGTGGTCCTTTCGACATCGCCGGGCGGCATAGAACCCGTTTCGGGCCCACCGGGCCGAAAGATTCTGAACCTCTGCGCCAACAACTACCTGGGTTTCGGAGGCCATCCCGACCTCATCGAAGCGGGCAAGCGCGCCCTGGATCGTTGGGGATTCGGCATGGCCTCCGTGCGTTTCATCTGCGGTACCCAGGAAATTCATCGGAGCCTGGAAGCGCGCCTGGCGGGATTTCTGGGCAAAGAGGAGGCCATCCTCTTCGGTTCCTGCTTCGACGCCAATGGCGGCATTTTCGAGGCCTTGTTGGGGGAGACGGACGCGGTCATCAGCGACGAGCTTAACCACGCCAGCATTATCGACGGCGTCCGCCTGTGCAAGGCGCGCCGCCTGCGTTACCGTAACAACGACATGATGGATCTGGAGGCCCGCCTCAAGGAGGCCGCGGATGCCCGCTTCCGCATCATCGTCACGGACGGAGTCTTCTCCATGGACGGCATCATTGCAGATCTACGGGGCATCTGCGCTTTGGCCGGACACTATGATGCCTTGGTGATGGTGGACGACTCCCATGCGGTGGGGGTTCTGGGGTCCCGCGGCTCCGGCACGCCGGAGCATTGCGGAGTGAGGGACAAGGTCGACATCCTGACCGGAACTCTGGGCAAGGCCTTGGGCGGCGCTTCGGGTGGATACGTGGCCGCCCGGAAGGAGATCATCTCCTGGCTTCGCCAACGCGCCCGACCCTATCTTTTTTCAAACTCCCTGGCGCCTTCCATCGCCGGAGCTTCCTTGACCGCCATCGATATGGCGGAAGCGGGGTCGGATCTCAGGGAGCGCCTAAGGGCGAACAGCGCCCATTTCCGCGCGGGTCTCCAGGATGCGGGCTTCTCCCTGGTGCCGGGTTCCCATCCCATCATCCCCGTGATGATTGGGGACGCGCTCAAGGCCAAGCACATGGCGGACAGGCTGTTCGCGGAAGGGGTATACGCGGTGGCGTTCTCCTTTCCGGTGGTGCCCCAGGGTAAGGCGCGCATCCGGGTGCAGATGTCTGCGGCCCATGAAAAGGATCAGCTGGACAGGGCGTTGCAAGCGTTCCGCAAGGCGGGCAGGGAAGCAGGGGTAATCACGTGAAGGCCTTGGGCAAGGAAAAAGGTGAACCGGGGATCTGGATGCTGGATTGGCCGGAACCGGAATACGGCCCCAACGACGTGATCATCCGCGTGCGCAAGGCGGCCATCTGCGGCACGGACCTGCACATCCATCAATGGGACGAATGGGCCAGCAAAACCATTCCCGTGCCCATGCCCGTGGGCCATGAATTCTTCGGCGTGGTCGAAGCCGTGGGTCGCGAAGTGCGCGGCGTCCGACTAGGCGAACGCGTTTCTGGGGAAGGCCACATCACTTGCGGCCATTGCCGCAACTGCCGCGCCGGCCGCAGACATCTCTGCCGCAACATGGAAGGGGTGGGCGTGAACCGTCCGGGAGCCTTTTCCGAACTGCTGTCCCTGCCGGCCTCGAACGTCTTTCCCATACCGGACGGCATTCCCGATGAAATCGCGACCATCCTCGATCCCCTCGGTAATGCGGTGCATACCGCCCTTTCCTTCGATCTGGTCGGAGAAGACGTGCTCATCACCGGCGCTGGCCCCATCGGCCTCATGGCGGCTGCGGTCGCCCGGCACGTGGGAGCGCGCAACGTGGTGGTCACGGATGTGAACCCCTTCCGCCTGGGATTGGCGTCCGAAATGGGCGCCCATGCCGTGCAGGCGGCCCCTGGAGCCCTCGACAAGGCCATGGCGGACCTTCGCATGGTGGAAGGCTTCGACGTGGGGCTGGAGATGTCCGGCAACGGCAAGGCCTTCCAGGACATGATCGGGCACATGAATCATGGCGGCAAGATCGCCATGTTGGGCATCCTGCCTGCGGACGTGGCCATCGATTGGGTCAAGGTGATCTTCAAGGGGCTGGTGCTGAAAGGCATCTACGGCCGGGAGATGTTCGAAACCTGGTACAAGATGACCGCCATGCTGCAATCGGGATTGGACGTATCTCCCGTGATAACCCACCGTTTCGCCTTTGCCGATTTCCAAAATGCATTCGACGTGGCACATTCGGGACAGGCCGGCAAGGTCATCCTCTCCTTCGACGCCTGAAGCGCCTCGGTGGGAAGGGGCGTTTGAGAAGGTCGGGCAAGGTCCTCAAAAAGCTTTCTTTCCAGGATACGCTTTTGTCTCATTGGAGGCGGCATTGGCTATGGCGTGCCTGACTTGTAGCTTATTTTAAACAATTTTAACTTCCGAAAAACCGCTTGACTCGGGCACGTAGACAGATAGATTGTAACCATCAAATTAGAGTTATCGTCTACCCGCACTACTATAATTCGGATGGAGTAACCTTGCAGAACGCTGAAAACCTATTTGGCCTTGAAGAGTCCCTTTTGGATCTCCATGTCTCCGTGAATAAGCTGATCAAAGTCATCCAGGATAACGCGACTTCCCTCGAAAGAGGGGAGGACGTGCTCAACAAGCTTCCCTTGCTCGACTATTATAACGATGACCTCTTGCGCAATATCAACAATATGCGCGACTGTAGCTAGCCCGGCCGCCGGAAGCGCCATCGATACGGAATCAGGTATTGACGAGGGAGGGGAGGGTAAGCCGGATCTTTTCCATCTTCTGTCCATCCATTTCCATCACTTCGAAAGTAATGTCCTTGAAACGGATGACATCGCCTTTGTCGGGCACTTTTCCGTGTATGAAAAGGATAAAGCCCCCGAAGGTGTCGATCTGGATGTCCTGGTCGTCGGGTTTGAGGGAGAGGGACAGTTCCGCGTTCAAGTCCGATAGGGAAATAATCGGATCCACGATGTAGCTGCCGTCCTCGAGCTTGCGGATTTTCAGGGTTTCCGTTTCGTCCTCATCATGGATTTCCCCGACGATTTCCTCGAGGATGTCTTCGAGGGTAATGAGACCGGCCGTGCCGCCGTACTCGTCCACGACGATGGCCATGTGGATATGCTTGCGGCGGAACTCCCGCATCAGTTCGCCAATCTTCTTGGTGCGAGGCACGAAGTAGGCTTCGCGCAACAATCCATTGAGCTTGAAACCCGGGCCCCGGATCTCGTCCCGCATGCTCATGAGATCCATGGTATGGAGGATGCCCTGGATATTGTCGATGGAATCATTGTACACAGGGATGCGGGAACACTTCTCGGCTGCGATCAGGTCCCGTACTTCCCGGAAGGACGATCCCATCTCCAGGGCGGTGATGTCCACGCGCGGGGTCATGATTTCCTTCACCTGGGTCTCCCGCAGGTCGAATATGCTGCGGATCATCTCCTTCTCATCGTCTTCCAATCCGCTTCGATCCGGGTTCTCGTCGTCGATGGGCGGGGCCAGCTTGTGGAGGTTGGTTTCACCCAGGAAGCTGAGCTTGGGATCGATGCCCATCCGCCTTAAGGCGAGGTCATGGGTCTGGAAGAGCAATTCGCCGAGTTTTCCCATGAAAAAGAAGCCGTAGACCTTATAGACGCGCAGGGCCCATTTGCCCAAGATAGGGGAGAAGGCCTGGGCCAGAATGGGGAAGAGCCAGTGGGAAATGGAAAAGGAAACCAGGATGCCGATGAGGGCCAGGGTGGCGACGCTCGTCTCCGGAAACAGATAGGCTAGGTACCGGGTACCGGCAATGATGGCGGCGCCATCGAGAATGAAGCGGCCGATCGCGATGGATTCGAAAAAACCCGATTTTCCCCACAATGCAGCGGCGCGGGATACGGTGGCCCGGGTCTGGGATGATTCGCCGTTAAGGGTATGTTCGGAGTTCTGGCCCCGAAAGAAACCGATGACGATCTTGATGCCGCTCAGGACGCCGCTAAAGCTGGTTGCCAGGAAAAAAACGAGGAGGGCTTGTAGGGGGGAGGTTGGGTCCACGGTATAGATAGGCCTCGGATCGGAACGACCCTACCAGGTTAAATATAGTTCATTTCAAAGGTCCAGATAGTGGTCTTCCCGGGCCCGCATGGTGACGCGGTCCTTGGCATTCATATGGTCGAATCCAGCCAAATGCAAGGCACCATGGACGACCAATCGCCTTAATTCGTCATAAAACGAATTTTTCCAGCGGGGAGCCTGTTTTTTGGCCTTAAGGGTGGCGATGTAGATTTCGCCGAAAACGTCTTCATCATCATAGATGAAGGATAACACGTCGGTGACTTTGTCCAGCTTCCGGAAACGACGATTGAGTCCGCGAATATAAGCGTTTTCACAGAAAACCAGGTTTACGGTTCCGGGCGGAGCTTTGTGGTTTCGCAGAGGAGTGGGCAGTTCGGCGCGCAGGACCTTTTCGGCTAGGCGCGCCAAATCCTTGGGCCAGGGTTTGGGCAGGGGAACAGCGTCCTTGGCCTCGGCACCGGCCGCCATGTCCGCCCACTCGACCTTGACCAACCGGGTCTATTCCTCGCCCGCAGTGTCGCCTTCGTCGCCGGCTTCGTTCGCGGTCCACTTGGTGAGCACATCCAGCACCTTTTTCGCCTGGGCGACGGAGGAGATATTGAATTTGCTCTTCTGCTTGTATTCGCCGTTCTGCTTTTGATAGCGGCGGATGGAAATTTTGGTGGCCTTGAAGCTGTTGGTAGCTTTGTCCAGCTCCTGGTATTTGAACATGATGGTCGTCCAGCCACCCTTGGTCAGGACCTCCTTATCCAATTCCTTGACGAGCTGAATGCCCTCTTCCTCGTAATTCATGGTGATTTCTTCGATGGTGCTGCTGGCCATAGGTCCTTTCTCTGGACCGGTTCAAGAATCCGTTTCAAACCGGGGAGGATAATAATAGACCCATGGACCCCAACCTGGAAGGGGGATGAAACCGGGTAAATCCGCAGAATTCAGAAGGGGAGGGGAGCGATTCCGGGAATTTGGTACTTTTCCAAGGCATGTCCCCTCATCCCCCCCCATCCGGCATCGGTTTGGAATCGGCCTTGGCCCTGCTAAAGGGAACGCTCGAAAATGGAGAACGCCTTGCCGCCGAGGACGCCCTTTTTCTTTATCGGGAAGCGCCGCTCGCTTGGCTCAAGGCCATGGCCGACGGCGTGCGCCGCAAGCTGCACGGAGACGAAGCCTACTTCAACCGCAATATCCACTTCGAGCCGACCAACAAATGCGTCTACGCCTGCAAGTTCTGTGCCTTTTACCGGGCCCCCAAGGCGACGGAAGTGGACGGGGCGTGGGACTATAGCTTCGAGGATCTGAAAGCCAAGTTGGATGCCTATCCCATCGGAAGCCTTACGGAAATCCATATCACCGGAGGCGTGCATCCCGATCGGGGCGTCGAATACGGCGAAGCGCTTTGCGCCTTCGTCAAATCTATCCGTCCCGAACTGCACGTGAAGGCTTTTACCGCAGTGGAAATCACCTGGTTCGCGAAGAAGAGCGGAGTCTCCCTTGTAGATGCCCTGACCCGCCTCAGGCAGGCCGGTCTGGATTCCCTTCCCGGCGGCGGGGCGGAGATTTTCGATCCGGAAGTCCGCAAGCGCATCGCGGGCGGCAAGGCACCGGCCCATACCTGGCTGGAAGTGCATGAAGCCGCCCACGGGTTGGGCCTGTTGTCCAATGCCACCATGCTCTATGGCCATGTGGAGGATTACCGGCACCGTGTCGATCATATGTCCCGCCTCAGGGACCTGCAGGATCGCACCAAGGGATTCAAGGCCTTCATTCCCTTGCGCTATCGCAATGAGTCCAATGCCTTGAGCCACATTCCCGAAGTGCCGCCCGAAGAGGATTTGCGCAATTACGCCGTGGCCCGCTTGTTCCTGGACAACATTCCGCATCTCAAGGCCTACTGGGTGATGCTGGGGCTGGAGATGGCGGCTCAGGCTTTGGAGTACGGCGTGGATGATTTGGACGGCACCGTGGACGATTCCACGCGCATCTATTCGATGGCGGGGGGAATGGAGCATCCGGCCGTGACGTCGGAGGACCTGGGCCGCATCATCCGCGGAAAGGGCCGCATCCCGGTGGAGCGGGATTCGGAGTACGCGAAACTCGGCGCACCGTAGCGCTCAGGAATATCGATCGTTGAACCACGGCTCCGCCGAGTTCGAATAACCGCGTAGCTCCCAGAAGCCCAACAGATTCAGGGGCAGGAACAGGATCTCCTTGATCCACTTTGCGCCCTTCCAGGCGTATTTCCTGGGAGTGATCATGCGGACCGGGCCACCGTGTTCCTTGGGCAGATCGATGCCTTCCCAACCATGCACAAGCAGCACGTCGTCGTCCATGCATTCCGCGAGGACAAGATTGGTGGAGTAGCCGTCATAGGCCTTGATGTGAACGTGGGTGACCTCGGGCTTGAGAACCGCCAGCTCCGCCAGGGTGCGGAAACGGACGCCCACCCAGTGGTTGTCCATCCGGCTCCAGGAAGTGACGCAGTGGAAGTCGGAAACGTCTTCCACCTGAGGCAGCTCCAGGTAGGACTTCCAATCGAGCACGTAGGGCTTTTCACAATAACCTTTCACCGTCAGGGACCACATGTCGCGGGGGATGGCGGGCTGCACGCCCAGATCGAGGACGGGCCAATTCTTGACTTCGTGTTGACCGGGGGGGAGCTTGGGCATCCCGTGGCTGTTGGCGGGACCGGTGCCCTGTACCTCTTGGTCGGGCGAGCGGCCTCCGGACATGATTCCCTTTTCGGCCCGCCGGATCTTACCGCGGATCAGGGCCTGGTTGAATCCCGCTTCGGTTTTTTCAGGATCCTCCCCGGCCCCGGCTTCCTCATTGCGGGATCCGCCTTCGTTTGCGTCCATGTCCGGCCTCCCTGCTTACCCATAAAGTTAGCAATCCCGGCCCGAAGTTTTATCTTTACCTCCGCATGATCCCCAACCCCTATTTTGCGTCCCATGGCTGACCCTCGGCGGGGAACCTTCGCCCGTAGGATCCGAGAGGCTGGCGGCTCGGCCTTCCATCCCGCCGTGGCCTACCTTATGGCGGTATGGGTAACCCATGCGGTACTGCGTGGATTCTTGCTTCTCCGCAAGGATGCGTTCGGATTCCCTATCGTGGGGAAGGCGGACTGGTACTTCTTCCACGCCGTGTGCATAGACATCCTCTGGATTCTCGGTTATTCTCTGCCCTTTCTCGCGACCTTGGTTCTGCTCGGCGCCATGGGCAGGCGCAAGGCGGCCAAGGCGGTATTCTGGTGCATGGCCGTCTGCCACTCCGTTCTCCTGGGGTTCACGGTTTTCGATCATGAAACCATGCGCTTCCTGGGAATGCATCTCGACTTCTCCCTCATGGCTACCTATGGCAATTCCGCCTCCATCCGCGAGGTGTTCAAGTTCCTGGAATCGGACGAATCGATCCGTTACCTTCCGTACTACCTGTTCTTCGGTTGCGTGCCGTTTTCAATCCTACTGTACGCCTGGTTCCGGCGGCGCGCATGGGTCGGCAATCCCCGTTTCACCTGGCGCCTCCCCATGTTCATGGCGGGAACCGCGCTCATCGCCCATGTCTTCCTCTACCACATCTGGACGGGGGGGTTCCGGATGCTGAAGCTGCGACCCTTCACCGAAGTCGTGGTAAAGGGCATCCAGACCAAGTGGGGCAGGCCGCCCGTCCCGATCGCCCTTGCGGAACTGGGAGGGGAGTTCCGGCGCCAATGGTATCTGGAGCAGGGAGACAGCGGGTACGTTTTCCCCCATATCGGCTACCCGTTCTATAAGGTGCCGATCGAAGATTTCTGCTCCAGGCTCAAACCGGGGTTCGGTGGGGATTCCGGCGGAGCTGGGAAATCGCTCATTGAGATGCCCGCCGGGTTTGGGGGCCGATGCGACCGGGACGCGGATGGGGACGGTTACCTGCCCGCGGCCGAATGCGACGATCGGAATCCGCGAGCGCATCCCGGAGCCAGGGACGTTCCCGGCAACGGCGTGGATGAGGATTGCGACGGCATCGATGCGGAACCCAAAAATTTCGTGATCCTCCTGTTGGAGTCGCACCGGGGAGTGAACACCGGTTACCTGAAACCTTTCGGCGCGTTGCCCGGTGGGGGAGCGAGCCCCACCCCGGTGTTGGACAGCCTGGCAGACGGCCGCGCCCACGCCTGGACGCGATTCTCATGCTCCGGTATCCCCACCATCAACGCCCTGATGAGCAGCCATTTGTCCATCTTGCAGCATCCGACTCGTTATATCTCCAACGATTTCACCAACCTGCGCAACCGATCGTTCACCCAAACCCTGCGCCGCCACGGGTACCGTACGCATTTCTTTTCCGCAGCCGATCCGGCCTGGGACGGTCAGGTGCCCTGGCTTCGGCAATGGTACCAGGGCATGACGTACGATCGCCTCCGCGAAACCGACGGCGCCATGTTCCAGGACATGGCCACGTGGATGAAGGATTCCTTACGGGCGGGATCTCCCTTCCTGGTATCGGCCATCACCAAGACCAACCATTATCCTTTCAATCCGGAACCGGGCGTGCGCGCCACCGCCCCCAACGCAACCCTGCAGGAAAAGATGAAGGCCACCATGGATTATACCGAAGCGTCCATGGGGCGCTTCCTGGAATCGGTGCGCGGCGAGCCCTGGTTTGACAATACCATTTTCATCATCATGGCCGATCATGGGTTCCCCCTTTCCGAACACGGGTCTTCCACCATCGGATACGGACTCTACAACGAGTCGATATGGGTCCCCTTCGTCATCGCGGGCAAGCATCCGGAGCTCGGACCCCCGGCACTGCATGATTATCCCGCCAGCCAATTGGATATCGGGCCCACGGTCCTGGACCTGGCGGGCATCCGCGAAGCAGACCACTTCCTGGGCCACAGCCTGGTGCGCCCGGCCACGGGGCTCAACAGTCTAAGCTACCTGGTGCGGGGGGGGCAGGGGACCTTGGAGCATGCTTCCAATCGCATCCACGGCCCCCTGGGCGAGGTGCCCCGGGAGCAGGGGATCGAGGTCTTCAACACCTTGGGGGATCGCCTTGAAAAGCAGAACCTGTATCCGGAACCGGGGAAAATGATTTATGACTCCCTGATGCCCTTCCTCAAGGCCGTGGGGGCCCTCAATACCTACGCCGTGGAGGCGAACCTCTTCTGGCCGGATACCGTCTCTGCCGCCCCCAGCCCGGTTTCCCCCTAAGCATCGGCACCGTCCCCAAAAGCCGTCCCTTGGGGGCAGACAGCCCGGAAAGGCCTGAAAAAACATCACGGGCGGAGCCGCAAGGGACCTTGAAATTCGGGGGGATTGTACTAAATTCTCTCGGCCTTGGGGTCATAGCTCAGTTGGTAGAGCGCTTGCATGGCATGCAAGAGGTCCGGAGTTCGACTCTCCGTGGCTCCACCATTTTACAATCTCAGTAAATCACCGAGAATTAGAGGGCTAGAGAAATCTAGCCCTCTTTTTTGGTACGCCCGGCACGGGCGACGCCTTGTGGGTGTAAGTCCCTCGGAAAGCAGGCCTGTCGCCTTGGGACCCTCATCCCTCCGGCTTCAGGTCCACAACGTTCGCCTGGATAGTGAGCTTTTGGGTCGGCGGTACCAGCAGGCTTCCGACCCGAGTCAGGAAGAAGTCCTTCACGGTAGCCCAATCGTCCTTACCTTCCTTGGGAAGGGGTGCTTCGCGCTCCGCATCGTCGAAAAAGGTCAAGGCGCGCAGAAGCAACGGTTCCGGAACGCCCTCGGCATGAAGCGTACGCATGGCTGAGAGGCATTCGGCAAGGCCCAGCCCTTGATCTTGCAGCATGACATAGAGGTCGAAAAAATCGCGGCGGGTTCCCCGATCAAGGATGGCATGCAGCTTGGTGCCCAGGATCCCGGTCACGGTCAGGCGGCGGGCTTCGGTATGGGGCTTCAGGGTGTCCAGCACGAAGATGGAGACATCGATGCCCTGCCACTTCAAGTGGACGGTGCCGGCGCTTCTTTCCGACACCTCGACCTTTCCCCGGATCGCCAGTTGGGCCAGCATGTCCTCGAGATTCGCAGGGGTGTCCACGCCGAAGTGAACGTCCTGCGTCGGTCGGTAAGGACAGAAACAGCGCACAGCGTGCCCGCCGATCACGAACCAATAGGGGATGGTGGCCACGGCTGCCGCAAGATCCTTGGGGATGACGCGTTCGGGGGGGAAGGGCGCGCGCATCAGATGTCGCGGGCGCGGAGCACCGCCTCCAGCAAGCCGCGGCTCTTGGGTCGGAATCCCCGCATGCGGGCTGCTTGATAGAGGACGAGCCAGGGAAGCCCGGCGGCGTAGCTCATCGCGCGCAGATCACCGTAGTTGAAACAGTAGAAGGCGAGTTGATGGCCGGGAACGGCGGTATCTGCATCCAGGTTATAGAGGGCAGCACGGGCGGCTTGAGGCAACGTAGCAGGAAGGTAACGGGGGGTCCGCGCCTTGGACATGAAGTTGTAGCAAGTGGCTCGGGATGGGAGAGAATATCCACCCTGGCGGCAGAATTCGGCCAACTCCAAAAGCAGGACGCGCATGGGCGGCTTGTCTTGGTTGGAGAGCAGTTCTTCCAGCTTGGTGATAAGGGGGGCCGCTATTCGCATCCTCCCCCGGTCCGCCCGACGTTTGCGGGAGGAGACTTTCCTAGGCTCCGGACCAAGTCTTTTTGCGGCTTTTTCCAAGGATTCGCCCAGATTCATAAATGACATCTAACTTAATTATAGACAATAAGGCACTTAAAGTCAACCAAATTAGAGATTTTTGGATGTCCTCGGTCTAAGGCAGAGGCCGGAGATTCATGAGGATTGCCTGATGTCAAGACCGTCGAGGCCCGGTGCGACGCCGAGTCGATCATCCGCCTGCTGGACTTTATGGAGGGCAACGGCTTGTTCGGGTTCGGCCTAGTTGTCTAGTTGCAAGCTGGCGTCGCCCCGCCATAGCCGCATTGGGCTAAGCTGGAGTTTGGCGTTACTGTGGTGTCTTTGCCCGGCGCGAGCAGGACGGTTTTGACCGCCTGATACCCGCGTAGGGTGCCGGACAGGGTATCGACCGCGTCCATGGTAAGGGTGTGGGACACGTTCGGGGTGAAGTATTTGTAGGTGAGGCTCACGTCGAACAATTTGGTCCCGAAGGGCCGGAAGGTCCAGGCGGCCTCGGTGGAAGCGATGGAAACGCTTCCTTTGTTTCCCACCACCACCCCGCCGCTATTGTTCGTGGTCCATGCCACTCCGTATAGATTCAGGCTGGTTCCGGTCACCCTTGAGATCCAGATGGTTCCGTCCGTGCTCGTCAGCAGGGTGCCGCCTTCACCCGAAATGAATCCCATGTTTTGCGGTGTCAGGAACACGCCGGTGAGATTCCGGAGGGTTCCACTGGTTACGGCGGTCCAGGTGCCTCCGCTGTTAGAGGTCTTAAGGATGGTGCCCGAATCGCCGACCGCGATTCCCGCAGTTGCGGACGAGAAAAAGATTCCCCTTAAGTTACGCGTGGTGCCGCTGGTTTGGACCAACCAGGACGTCCCTCCGGTAGTGGTTCTCAGGACGATTCCGCCATCCCCGACCACGATTCCGTTGCTGGCCGTGGTCATATGGATTCCATTGAGGTTGCTGCTCGTGCCGCTCGTCTGGGCGCTGAAAGAGGTTCCATTGGTGGTTTTCCGGATGGTGCCCCCATCCCCGACGATCCATCCATTGTTGGTTCCGGTGAAATAGGTCGCATCCAATTTCTGGGTGGTTCCGCTGGTCACGGAGGCCCATTGGGTAAGGTTGGTGGTCTTCAAGACCTTGCCGCCGCTTCCTACCGCCCAACCGGCGCTGGCCCCGGGAAAATTGATAGCGTTCAGGTTCTCGGTGGTCCCGCTGGAAGCGGCGGTCCAATTAACCCCTTTGTTTGTGGTGGTCAGTAAAGTTCCGCTATCCCCGACCACTCCTCCGTTGTTGGCATTGCCGAATTTCACCGCGCGTAAGACCGGCCCCAGCTGCACGGAGTCGCATGAAGCCCCGTCCACCCTGATGCGGACGTATTTCACGTTGTGGGTCACCAAGGCTGCGCTGGTCGAGACCAGCCGGG
>JALYSE010000268.1 GCA_030854955.1 Fibrobacterota bacterium
GTACAGGATATTGTCCCGCACCACGCTGCCATACATGTCGTTGGCCCCAACGATATCGTCTCGTCTGGTGATAAGCTGGCCCATGCGGTTGCCATAGCTGAGATTGTTTCGCACCGTATCGTCACGGGTGTTATGCAGGAAAATTCCGATGTCGGTGCCCGAAACCGTGTTGTTCTCGATGACGATATGGTGGGTGCGGTCATCCAGGTAGATACCCAAGGCGAAGGTTGAGGAATCGGGAATCCCGTCCGGCGCCCCTATGGCATCGAGGATGAGATTGCTGCGGATTACCGATCCCGCCGCGCCGGGCAAGGCATAATCCGAACTCCAGGTGTACACGGCGGCCCCGTCGTCCGTGGTCATGCAAAAGCGGCGCACGAAGTTGTTTTCGATCAAGGTTCGCTGGCCGTCAAAGCCTATGCCCAAGTAACCGATGGAATCCAAAACGTTTCCGCGCACGGTAACGTCCGCGCCACTGACGTTGAGGCCGCGCCCCGAGCAGCATTCACCGCCCAACCCCGTGCGGGTAAGCCGGGCCATTTCCGCCACGCGTTTTACCGTGTTTCCCTCGATCCGGTTTCTGTCTCCAGAGATCACCATTCCGTAAACGTTCGGGCCAATCACCTCGCTTTGTTCCACGGCAATCCGGGGGCCACTAAGCCGTATTCCCGCCCCCAGGGAATTTTCCACGCGTAAGCGGCGGAGGATGAGATCGCTGCCCGATCCCGACACCCCATCGCCCCCTTGCGCCCAGAGGGTGAGATCCTGAATGACGGTTTGCCGCACATTGTTCAGGGTCAACCCCGAGCCGGTTTGGGAAACCTCGAGGGAGCGACCATTCGGATCCCCACTCGTGGGTAACCAGACATACAACCGACCGGATTGTGAATCCCAAAACCATTCTCCGGGGGAATCGAGCAGGGAAAGATGGTTGTTGAGCCAGGCGCCCCACCCGACTCGAATCGGATAAATCGGCGTGCCGGAAAAAGTGATTTGACCGGAACCGGAGTTGAATTGGGAAATGACATTCATGTTCCAGGTCCAATGCTGGCTGCGGGCGAAAACCGTGGCCCCGGTAATATTCAAACCCGTCAACGCGGCGCTGGTAAAGACATTGGTTGAAACTACGTCGGTGATTGGCACCGTGCCCCGATTGGGATGGCGCGCCAAGGTCAAGGTGTGTCCGTCCAGAAAAAGTTGTTCCACCGACCCAGTTACCGCTATGGACCAGATATTCCCCTGATAGCGGGTCCAAGTCCCGGTCACCGACTGAGTTCCTGACAGGATTGGGGCGTTTCCTGTTCCATAGGCTCCGATGGTTACCGGATCCCCCACCGCGCCCGCCACGGCGGCACCCTGGCCCAATATCAGGGTCCCCCGGTAAGTCCCGCCGCTTTCGAATAGCACCTGATCCCCGGCCCCCAAGGACAGTCCCTGAATCTTAGCCGGGCTTTTCCAGGGCGTGCTTTGGCTTTGTGCCTGTGCGGCGGTGCGTGCGTCATCGCCCGTGGCTTCACTGAGGTAATAGGTGGCGGCCTGAGTCTGGCCCATGGAAATCAGCAGGGACAGAAAAAAAAGGATTACTATGTCGCGACGGGGACAATCAGTCATGGAAATCCACCCTTACCGATCTTAATTTAATGCCCCCAAGATATAAAATAAGGCAGGCGTCTTTGGGATCCCCGACGGGTCGCTGGCCCTAAGCGCTACCCCATCCATCACGTCCATTGCATCCCAGGTGGAATTGCTGAAGGGCTTGGTAATCCGCATCAGGAACCACCTCCACCATGCACTCCATGTTCTTTCGATCGCTCGATTGCATGAGACCCTGCAAGTACTGGCGCGCGCACATGGTAGCGTCGTGCCGGTACACTTGAAAATGGCCCTATTGTTATGAACCGAATCTGCTTCGGCAGAAAAAAGGATCGAAATTTATCGAACTTATTTCAAGCTAACCCGATAGACCCGGATCACAAGACCATAAATAATGGTAATTGATATGAAAACAACGAGTTACGAGGAAAACCAAAGCCTCACAGTGTAGAGTTAGAAAACGACCTTTTTCGGTATTCAGCAGGGGCAGCCCCGGCCCGCTTGCGAAATTGGGTCGCAAAGTACTGACTCGTTTGAAAACCGCAAAGTCCGGAAATATCTGAAATATTCAAATCAAGTCGTTCAGACAGCATCGCTTTGGCGGCTTCAATACGGGCGTCCACCAAGAATTGCATCGGCGTGCAATTGGTTAGGTTGCGACAATGCATCGTAAACTGACTGCGGGCCATGCCGCATTGCTTGGCCATCGCTTTCAAATCCCAAGGGAAATCCAAATGTTTGGGCAAGGACGCTAGAAAAAAGTTAACGGTCCGTTGCGCCGAGCTCAAATCCGGATTTAAAACCATATCCGAATTTCGTTGAAGATCCAAAATGCTTAGGAATAACTCGTTGAGTTGCACCTTCAATCGCGATTCAAGGGATGCCTGTTCGGACTCCTTCAACGTGACTGCGATTTTCTTGAAACAGGATTCCATCTCGCGGCTGGAAGTCCAGACGGGGCGTTCGTTTCCACGCAGGTTTTCCGTCAACTCCGCCAAATCTCGCTGGGACAAGACCAGCCAGTCGGGCCAACGCCAAGGCGTATGCGGTTGGCGAACACCCAAATCAAGAATCAGCCAATGTAATCGGCTCGAACCAATCAGCGGATCCCCTACCCGATGCTTTTGCCAAGGACGGGTAACTGTAAAGTGACCGGGGCGCATTCGTCCTTCCCAATCATCCACGGAGAAAGCTAAACCACCTTGTTCGAGATAGGTGATTTCCAGACCTTCATTGCGATGCCAATCCAAACCCCAATTTTGTTTCTTAGTCGCATCCCAAACTCCGATGGAACAAATTTCTTGCAAAGCATCGGCCCCCAAGCGTTTTCCGGGATAGGTGCCACGGCCCCAATTCCACAATCTCAACTCGCCCTGTTCCGCCGCCATGGACAATGGTTCGCATTTGTCGGCATGGTAAACCGTTTCGAGATCGATGTAGATGGAGGGAACTTCGGCCATGATGGATATTCCAGTCTTGGAGAAGGCAAAAGAGCTAGCTCGGTTAATATACAGGGATAATGTCATTTTGGCGGAGGATGAAATTCAAATCCAGAAATCATAATGGGATCTAAACCCAAAAAACCGTTAATTTCGGGCCTGTAATGATGCTCAGACGACGACTAAACCAGCTTTTCCTTGAGTAAAAGTAGGGCAATATTCAGGTAGATTTACCTGGGAATGGAGTCCAATGGCAAACCAAAAAAAACGAGCATTTGATGGAAATTTCAAAGAGCGAGCCGTGACCTTGGCCAAGGAGCGGAAAAAAGAGGGCCAGGTGGCCTCGAAATATTAATCAAAAAAGCGGCGGCGTATTTCGCACGAGAGAGGCTCGGGATTCTACGAATGGCGAGGACGTCCAGTTCCGGAAAAAGTCGAGAGAATTGAGCTTGGTGACCCTATCATCATGTTCCATTCTGATCAGGGATGCCAGTATACCTCCCGCCTTCCATGAGCGAGAATTCCATTCCCGGCTCGTTTCAGCCTCCCCTTCGGCGTGCTATTCCGAAATCCGTAAAGTGGATTGGTCCGGTTCGCTGACGTCCTTCCTTTACAAGCACGGCTCCAAGGCCCTCAACCTGTTCAACTTCAAAAACGGACCGGCCACGGACATGAACCTGAAGGTGTTCGAAAGTGCGGGTTTCTGGATCTTGGAAGACAACAAGGTGGATGAAATCGTCATCGGTTCCTACCAGAAATTCTCCTGCAAAGTGGATGTCGAACGGCTTCCCACCCTCGCGGAGTTCATCGCCTTCAAGGAACCGGGCAGCTACAAAATCGCGTGAAGCATAGGGGTCAAATTCGAAGGCGGCAAGTCCCGGATCCATACGGAAACACGGGTGCAAAGCACGGACGAGGGGACCCGCAGGCAGTTCGCGATCTATTGGTTCTTCATCAGCCGATTCAGCGCATTGACCCGCGTGGATTTCCTGCGCGCCATCGCAAAAAAAATGCAAAGATAGGGGAAACGACCGGCGTGATTACGTCAAATCCGAGGGCAATGCAGGCGAAGGTACCCAATCCCCGGTTTCCTTTTCCTGCATGAACTGGATTTCGAAGGTTTTCCCATTCGCATATCCCGCTTTCAGGTAACGGATGAGGAACGAGCGCGCGAAGGCTTCATTCACGGCGACCTCCGCCGCCTGGACCACCGCCTCCGGATAAGCCTCCCGGAACGTTCTGCACGCCTCCTCAAGGCCCGGCCTGCGATCCCTTCTCGTCCAATATCGGTAAGCCGACGCGATGGCAATCGCGATGACGGCGCCCAAGAGCGCCCAAAGCAGGTTTTTCCGGTTTTTTCCCATCGTAGACTCCCTATCCGAAACCTTAAGTATAGTAGAAGATGCGCCTGGAACGGTTACAGTTGTAAGGGTTTGAGTCGGCATAAATCAACCGATCAATTTAAGCTTCGCGAACTTCACCAGGAGCGTCCGCCGGATATGATCGGCGAACAGCACATGAATCCGGGCCGATTCCCCTGAACCGTCCACGGCCAACACGGCCCCGTCACCGAACTTTTCGTGGCGCACGCGTTGGCCTTTTCGAAAGCCTACTTCGGCCTCCTGGCTGAAATCCTCGTAGTCCGGCGTCGAACTCGCGCCGAAATCATCACTGCCGCGACCGCCGGTGGTGCCAAAGCCCCCGCCGCGATAGGTTCCGAACTCGATTCCTTTTGAGGCCCCGCCGCCGCTGCCATAGCCGCCGCTGAGACCGGAGGGCCGCGCATAAGGATTTTGGGCCTGGACCGGCCTGGCGATTTGCAGAAACTGCTTATCGATCTCGCGGAAGAACCGTGAACCGATGGACTCCTGGTACATACCGTAGCGGCGGCGGCGATGGGCGTAGGACAAGGTGAGCTCCAGTCGCGCGCGCGTTACCGCCACGTAGAACAGGCGCCTTTCCTCTTCCACGTCCCCGTCGCTGTCCTGGCGCATCATGGGAAACAATCCGTCTTCCAGGCCCGTGACGAAAACGCGCGGGAACTCCAGCCCCTTGGCGCTGTGCACGGTCATCAGGGTGACTGCCTCCTGGTTGGCCTTGAGTCCGTCGGCGTCGGCGAGCAGGGAGATTTCTTGGAGGAAGAAATCCAGATCCCGCAGGCGGGCATTGTCCGAGGTGTTGGGCAGGGCGGAGGTGGCCATAGTTTCAGCCATGGAGAAGGCGTTCGCGAGGGAAAGGCCCAGGGCCTCGGGGGTATCGGCAAGGCCGCCCGGGGTAAACCCGCGCTCGGATCCGCTCTGGGCGTTTCCGAAGAAATCCATGGACTCGGAGGCTTGCGACCCCGGCGAAGCGGCATTGATTGCTCCGCCGCGAAACCCAGCCGCCCCATCCTTATTTTTATCCTTTTCAGGAAGAGGAAATTTCAATTCCAAGGCACTCTGGAAACGTTCAGCCTCCTCGTAATCGGGATCGGCGGCCAGATCCAGTTCGCCATCCGTGCGGCGGCGCAAAAAGTCCTGAGCCGCGGAGACGAGTTCCTCCACGTTGGCGAGGCGATCCAGGGATTCGTCCGTACCTTCTGCTTCCAGATGGACGCGATAGCCGGTGCGGGAGATGATTTCCGCGATCAGGGAGGGAAGCGGCTCGTTGGCGGCCAGGTTTCGCAGGGTATCCAGCAGGGTGACGAACTCGGCGATGCGCTTGGCCGCACCGCCGGAAAGGCCCGCAGCCTCGCCATGGCGCAGTGCGTCGA
>JALYSE010000269.1 GCA_030854955.1 Fibrobacterota bacterium
CAGATGCCCGGGTAGGTTGAAGGGGCCCAGCACCGCGACCACGCCATGGGGGCGGAAACGTTTGACCGCCGTGAACCCGGCCTGGGCAAAGGAGGTTTCGGCGCAGCGGTCCTGGTAGGCTTCCAGGGAATTGGAAACCTTGCCGATCATGGTCTCCACTTCCTGGCGGCATTCCCATAAAGGCTTGCCGGTCCCGGCGGCGATGGCCTCGGTCATGGCGATCAGATTCTCCTGGAGCCTGGAGGCGAAAGCGCGCAAAAACTCTCCGCGCTTTTCCGGACCCAGGGCGTTCCATGCGGGAAAGACGTCCCTGGCCGCCCTCACGGCCTCCTGCACCTCTTCGGGAAGGGCTTCGGCGCCGGCATAGGCGACAGCGCCGGTGGCGGGATGGGCGGAGCGGAACTCCGGTCCCTTTCCCGTGCGCCATGCGCCTGCGATGAAATGGCCTTGGCTCATGGCGCGCTCCTTTCCACCGAGCTCGGCCGCAAGGGGGCGATGCGCACCGCGTCCCCCTTCTTGAGATCCAGCGCCACCGCCGTTTCCCTGGTGATCTCGATGCCCTTACCCGGAACAATGGACAACGGCGCGGCCGTGGCCCGGAAGCCCTGGGAATAGGTATTGGAAATAATATACAGATCCGAATCCAGCGGCTTGCCGGCGATCTTGTGGATGGCCGAGGTGCGGCTTTCGCTTACGGTACGGATTTCATCCGTGGCGCAGCTCACGATGGGGCCGGCTTCGAAAATGTCCACCATGCCGGAAAAGGCGAAGCCTTCGCTTTCCAGGAGCTTGATGGCGGGCACGGTTTCGGAATGCACTCGACCGATCACGTCCTGGGCCACCTTGGGCAGGAGCGGAATGTAGATGGGATGCTTGGGCATCAGGTCCGCGATGAACTGCTTGTCCTTCATCACCAAGGCGTCGGCCTTGGGGAAATCGATGTCGAAGAAGTGTCGGCCCAGGGCGTCCCAGAACACGGAACCGCCCTTCTCGTCGATCACGCCGCGCATCTCCGCCAAAACCACCGGGTCGAAGAACTGGCGGTTGTCGGCGATGAAGAGGAAACGACTCAGGGAAAGTAGGCGGCCGTTGGAACCCTTGCGGAAGGCCGGAGAGAGGAACAGGCTTCCGATTTCGGAAGGCCCATTGTGCTCTTCCACCAGATGCAGGGCGCCTATCTCCTTGCGCACCTTGAGCATCTTGGATTCCGCCACTGTGGACACGATGCGGTAGGAGTAGAAAGGCTCGAAGCCGCCCACCTTGGACACGATGCCCGCCGTGCCCACCACCTTGCTCTTTTCCAGGTCCTCCATGACGAACAGATAGGTCTCGCCGCCCGGCTTGTCCGCCATGCGCAGAAACCCGCGCTGGGATTCCTTGATCCGCCGCTTGAGCAGGGGGCGATCGTGGGGCAGGGTCGTCAGGCCGAAGCTGGTCTGGGAAGACAGTTCCATGAGGGATTCCAGATCATCGGCATGCACGGGACGGATGATGACCATGGATCAGGCCTTGCCTTTCGGGTGAGCCTGGGCGGCGTATCCGGAAGCGGTTTCCGCCAGCGCCCGCTCGAGGATCGGAAACGCGGTGTCGATATCCGACTCCTCCATCCCACCCACGGGCAGCAGGAAACGGGCCCGGGCGGGCTGGTGGCCCGCGATGAATCCGATCACGCCTTCGTCGAAAAGCGTGCGCAGGAACTTCGCGACCTTGGCCTGATCGCCTCCCAGGGGCGTGAACGCGATCATGCCGCCCATGCCAAATGGGCCCGCGGCCAAATCCGGCCGTCGCATCGCCAGATCCTTCAACTTGTCGGTGAACTTCCGGCTCAGGCGCATTATTCTGCCGTCGGCGCCCAGCAGGCCCTGCTCTTCCATGTACCGCAGGATCACGGAGGCGGAGCGGATGGCGACCGATGGCGCGGTGAAAGTCTGGCTGATTAGGCCCGGCTTGGGCTGAAATTCCGCACGGATAAGCGTGGCGCAGGCCTGGCTCAGCTTTCCCAGAGTCACCACGTCCACGAATTCGTCCAGGCCGAAGTGCTGGAAGGCGAAATACTCGGAAGTGCGTCCGAAGGTCTGGATTTCGTCCGCCAGAATCGCCACCCCAGCTTCGCGTAATGGAATCATGAGGGCGCGGAAGAATTCCGCGCTTCCGGGCTGGTAGCCCCCGCCCTCTCCCTGGATCAATTCGAAGATCATGCACGCATGGCCGCCCGGATGCCGCGCCAAATGGGCCTTCATGGCCGACACCGCCTCGGTCGTGCTGGCCTCCGGGCGCGACTCGTCGTAGAAGGGAACGTAATCCACGGGAAGGATTTCCGGCAGGCCCTGGCGATAGGCCGCCTTGTCCGTCACCTGGGAAAGGGCCAGGGTGCGGCCCGCGAAACAATGTTCAAAGGCGAGCACCCGGTGCGCCGGGGTCTGCTTCTGGAAAATGGCTTTCAAGGCGTTCTCATTGGCCATGGCGCCGCTGCTGGTGAGGAATCCATGGGCCATTTTCGCGCCTTTGCGGTTGGCCGCGGCCAGCAAAGCGCCGAGCAGCTCCTCGCTGCCTCCATTCTGCATCAGGTTCCCCTGCATCACCGTGTTCTCAAGGGCCGCGTCCACGCCCGCCTCAAGCAGGGAAGGATGGTTGTGGCCCATGTAATGCACGCCTATCCCGGTGATGAAATCGTACTTCACGCTGCCGTCCGCCAGTTCCACCAGGGCCCCGCGCCCGATGCCGCTGCCAAGATAGGGATAGATGAGGGACGCTCCTCGCATCTTTCCGAAGCGCGCCAGGGTTTCCTCGTATCCCTGCATCAGTTCCGGGTCTGCGGGGCGGATGCCCGTAATCCCCGCCTGGTGGTCGCGTAGGGTCTCGCGCAGGAGACGTTTCGCCTCCGTTACCCTGGGGTCCTCCGCCAATGACCGTGCCGCAAGCTTTCCCACCCGTCTATCCTCCTTCTCCGCCTTGGCCGGACGACGAATCCGTCCGCGGCGGCCATGCCAGCTCCCCCGAGCCCAATCGCATCAACAACAACGCCGTCAGGCGCGCCCGCTCCGGCAGGCTGTCCAGGGACAGGAACTCCGCCGGACTATGTATGTTCCCACCCCGCGCGCCCAAGGTGTCCACGTTGGGCAGTCCCGCAGCCGCCAATTTGTTCCCGTCCGAAACGCCGCCGCTCGCATGCCATTTCAAATCGAGGCCCAGCATCCCGCCGGTCTCGCCGATCGCGTCCAATAACGCCAGGGTGCCGCCCTCCAAGGGCTTGGGCGGTGATGTAAAATACCCGTGGATCTCCAGGGAGAATCCTTCCCGCTTGGCGAATGCGGCCGCCTGCGCCTGGAGAAAGGCCTCAGCGGCCTCCTGGTCCTCCGCCCCGCGCGCTCGCAGGTTGAAGCGGGCGATGGCCAGGTCGGGAACGCGATTCACGGGACCGCCGCCCTCCACCTTGCCTACGTTCACGGTAAGCCCGCCCTGCCCCTTGCCGAACCGATCCAGGTCCACGATGAATTCCGCCAAAGCGTGGATGGCATTGCGGCCCAGGTGCGGATCACGGCCCGCGTGGGAGGCGCGCCCGCGCACCACGGCGGTGAAATTGCCCGAGCCCTTGCGCGCGCCCACCAGGCCGCCGTCGGGAAGGCAGGGTTCAAAGAGAAGTCCGAGGTGATTGCGCGCGGCCGCGTCCTTCAGCAAGGGAAGAGAGCCAGGCGAACCCAGTTCCTCATCGGGATTGATCAGGATTTCCCAACCCACCTTCACTGCGAAGGGGCTGGCTTCGAAGGCCTCCAGGGCCTTGAGCATGATGACCAGGCCCCCTTTGGCATCGGCGGCGCCGGATGCATGCAAGATCCGGCCCTCCAGACGGATCGCGGACGCCGATGAGGCCGCACTTCCGGCCCTGCTTTCGGCCGCACTTCCGTAGACCACATCGTAATGAATGCCCAGGAACACCTGAAGCGGCGCATCCGGGCGTTTGCGGATCCGCAGGGCCTTGCCCAAAGGCAGGGCGCAATGGCGGCCTTGTGAATCGATGGCGGCCTGGGGAGAGAGCGCCAACTCTTCGCACTCTCCGCCGAGAACGGAGAACGCCGCCTTCAGCTTGGCGGCCATTTGCGAAAGGCCGGTCGTATCGTAACTGCCAGAAGGGATCTTCACCCAATCGACGACGAGATCGTTCATGGCGGCCGCCTGGGCCGAAAGGGATTCGAGGTACGGGGAATAGCGCTGCATGATCAATTCTGTCCGCAGGATCGGGGGATGCCAATCTATAATTCCAAAAATACCCAAGAAAGTCAAGAAGCGGGGAGCTTCCTCTGAGAATCAGGGCGGTTTACGTCGGAAAGTCCGGAAATGGGAAGAGCCCGGTGATTAGCCGAGCCTCCCGCACCGGGTTTTAATTTTATTGGGGAGGTACCGCATGATTATACCCGCCCCAGCGCAGGCCCCTGTCCTGCTCACAAAACCAGTCTAAAGGGTGGCGTGGAAGGTCGTCCAGAACATTCTTCCATCCCTATCCGAGGGGACCAAATGCGAAAAGCCCTTTTAACTCCCTTCCCTTTTTTATTTATCTTCTCTTTAATAGCGGCTGTTCCGGCGCCTGGATAAAATGCCATGTTTTCCCATCTCGACGAATACAACCAACCTTCCATGGTCGATGTCGGGGGTAAAATCCCCACTCGGCGCGAGGCTGTGGCCCAGGCCGTGGTGCGCCTTCCCAAGGAAGTCCTGGCTCATTTCAAAGACGGGGACATCGAGAGTAAAAAAGGCCCGGTATTCCAGACCGCCGTCCTGGCCGGAATCATGGCCTGCAAAAAGACATCCGACCTGATTCCCCTCTGCCATCCGCTCCCCTTGGACGATTGCAAGGTGCGCATCCACCTGAACGAACGGCAGGAAGCCGTCATCGAATGCCGGGTGCTCTGCCATCAAAGGACCGGCGTGGAAATGGAAGCCCTCACGGGCGCGTCTATCGCGGCCCTGACCCTCTACGACATGTGCAAGGCCTTATCTCACCACATCGTGATAAGCGAAATCAAGCTCCTGGAGAAGTCCGGCGGCAAGGCCGATTACCGGGATCCCATGCTGGGGCGCGACCCGGCGGATTGATTCCTCCCCTGTTTCCCCGCCCAAAACCGAGGTGGCCACCATCGAATCTCGTCTTCCCCTGGAATTCCCCTGCTTCGGCCCGTCCCCTGAAGCCGTGCGCGCCGTGGTATCCAGCCTGTTGCGCGCACTGCCGGCGGACCTCCGTATCGGCTGTGTTACCGACCCGAACGGCCCGAACGGCCCGAACGGCCCGGGCGACTTTGGCGACTTTGGAAGAGGCGCCTCCAGCTACGCTTCGACCGCAGCTTCCGCATCCCTCCCCGCCAACCGTATCATCCTTTCCGCCCCGCCCTGGAATTCCGATTCCTGGCGCGCGGCCCTGGCCGACTGCGATCTGGCGCTCACCGAGGGCCGTCCCAAGCCCGGCTATCCCGGCATCCTCATCCTGCCCGAAGGAACCAACGCCTCTCTTTCGGAAGCCGCGTCGGATTCGTCCCTCTTCGCTTGCGTCGCCTCCTTCCCCAACCCATCCTCCCTGCCCAAAGGCATTTCCGTCTTCTCTCCGGATCGCCTGTCCGCCCTGGCGGAACTCATGGTCGAGCGGGCGAAGGAAGTGTTGCTCGCGACGCCCTTGTACGGCATGGTGCTGGGCGGAGGCCGCAGCTCGCGCATGCGCACCGACAAAGCCTCCTTGGCCTACCATGGCAAGCCCCAGAC
>JALYSE010000054.1:0-1833 GCA_030854955.1 Fibrobacterota bacterium
GCTATCGACGGCATCTGGCGGTGGTCCTCCAGGACGAGTTCCTTTTCGAAGGCACCATCCGGGAAAACATCCTCTTCGGCAGGCCGGACGCGGTCGATGGGGATTTGGCCGAAGCGGTCCGCGCGGTCAACCTCAAGGAGTTCGCGGACGGCCTGGAGAAGGGTCTGGACACCCTGATCGGGGAGCGAGGCGTCAAGCTTTCCGGAGGCCAAAGGCAGCGGGTGGCCATCGCCCGCGCCCTGCTGGCCGACCCCAGGATATTGTTTCTGGACGAAGCCACCTCCAACCTGGACGCGGAAAGCGAAATGCTCATCCAGGAGAGCCTGGCCGGCCTGATGCGGGGGCGCACCACCTTCGTCATCGCCCATCGCCTGTCCACCATCCGCCGGGCCGATCGCATCCTCGTGGTCGAAGGCGGCGTCATCGTCGAGCGCGGGACCCATGACGAGCTCATCGCCGCCAAGGGCCGGTATTTCCAGCTCTTCACCTACCAGACCCGGATCTGAGGCTCCCGGCTCTCAAAAGAAGAGCGGGATTCTCTTAGTTTCCCGCACTTCCAAATCCGATCGCGAAAAAATTCTACGTATCCCGGTGGAATAAATCGGGATGATTGCGCGTCAAAACGGTTATAGGGAAGCACTGCCTTTTGCCTGTGTTCATTCAGGCAATTCCCGTTTCAAACGGGCCGGATGCAATAGGCATTCTTGCCCCGCATCCGGCCCAGAGTCGAGTCAAGTCAATTTTTGCGGATGAACCCGAATCGAGTGATGATGGTGCGCTCCGTGGGCACTAATTTGATGGTTTCACCCTGGGACCCTTTTATGCCATCCTGGTCCTGGATTTGCAGCACGCCCTTCATGATATAGGCGCCTGTACCGATGCCGTTTCCGTCCTTGGAGTAGGGAAGGAAAGTCAATTGGACCAGAACCGAATCCCCGACTTTTTCCGTGGAGCGCAGCTTTTCAAAATTTTCCGGACTCACTTCACCGTCCGCCCGGTTCACGAATTGTCCCAGGTTATCGAAAAAAACCATGGAGTACTTGAAGGGATATTTGGTCATGACCTTCCAGCTGGGCCCGACTACAGAAATCTTTCCGGGCTCAATGCCGGTGATGAGCTCCCGGATGCCGGCTACTCCACAGTTCAAGCAGGTCTGCTGGCCGTGCACAATCACTGGGTCAGGAACGGGCCGCGTGGAAAGTTTCTGCGGGCTGGTGGTCAATGCATCTGCTATTCCCACGTTGAGGTCGGCGACAGCCTGCAGTGGGGTACCGGATACCGGAATGAAATAGCGCATGTCGCTTTTGTTGCCCAAGGCATCCTTTACGGGGCGGGCCTGTGCGATGCGCACGCTGTCGCCGGGCACCGGATACTTGGAATCGGGTGCAAAAACGATACGATAACGTGAAGGGGATAGGACTTCTATGACCGACACCTTTACCAGGAAGTTGTCGACCGTGCCCTGGCCGCGCTTGATTTCCAAGGGAAAGGTTTTCAAGGCAGGGTCCAACGACACGGGTTCGGTGAATTCGATCTCCACGGCGGGCGGTACGGCAGGATTGATTGAGGGAAATGATTTGACCGTTTTGACCACCGGCCCCACGCTATCGTCCATGATGACGCCCTGAGTAGCGTATTCGCTGTCCGCGGTGATGCTAGCCAGGATTTCGGCTGGGAAGCCGGTCCCGGCAGTGAAAGGCGTCAGCGTGAAAATGACCGACATGATCCCGGGAAGGCTTGTCAGGGGAGTTTGAATCTTGGCCTTTTGAAATGGATCCGTGAACTTCACGGACTGGGGCGCAACGGAGAAGGAGGTATCGAACAGCATTACGG
>JALYSE010000054.1:1843-21605 GCA_030854955.1 Fibrobacterota bacterium
CCCCATCAAGGTCCTGATAGTATCCTTTGACCGCCTTGGCCAAGGTCCTTACAAAATCCCAGCTCTTCACCTCGCTGTCGGTATGGCCTACCATTTCCGCCATGGCTTGAAGCTTGGTGGTGGCCGTGATGGCGATGGGCCCCGTGTAGACCGGGCTGGTCATGCCGGGCAGGGTGCCGTCGGTGGTGTAATGGATGACCGCCCCGGGAGTGGCGGACTTCAGGGTAACATTTACGCTACCCTTGAACTCACCGCCGGGAGGAGTCGCGATGGGTGCGGCCACCTTGGGTTTGTCCGCAACCTTGACCCAGATGGAATCACGCACCCCGTCCTTCTCGAGAATGAGTTTGTACGTGCCCGAGACCATTCCGACCGAGCTCAAGGTCACCTGTTGCCCTGGCGGCAAGACTATTTTGTTGAAGGCCCAATTGCCCGAAGCCGGGATCTTGATCTGGGATGTCAGGTTATTGCAATCAAGGGCCTGGGTCTGGGTCTCGATCTTCACGGCTTTCATGGTCTTGTCGGCAGCACCCAGGTCGAGGGAGATGGTGTCCCCGGTCCGGATAACATTCAGTTCGGCGTCGGCGATATGCAGGCCCGGTGCAGGCGGCGGAATGATATCGATGCTGGTGGTGATCTGCAGATGGGAACCCACGGTCTGCCGCTCGCAGAAGAAGAAGTCGAAGTTGTAGTAATTGTCCACCGAGATCTTCAGTTTACTACTCTGGGCGTCCAGGTCCACCTTGCCAATGCCATTGCTCTGCAGGCCTCCCAAGTCCAGGGCCAGGCGGTTGTTGACGAACACCCAAACATCATCGTCGCCCTTGAAGTCGAAGATTTCCCCGCCGCGGTACTTGAAGGTTGCGTGCATTTCCATGCAGAAATGGAAATTGTGTCCCTTACCCATATCCTCGCCTGGGAGCGTCAGGTTCACGGGATCGGGGGCTTTGATGCGATTGCCGGGCGGATTGGGATTCACCACCATGTCGATGGGGAAGAAGTTCTCTTCGAACGCTAACGGGGTCTTGTAGGTGTTTACCAAATTAGGCACCTGCTCCAATTGGAGCTCCTGGCAATAACGGTGGTTGATTGTCGCATCATCTTTGAACCAGGAGCGGATATCGTACTTGGGACAAGGGCTGGTCGCTGAGGGGATCGGCTTATGGTTTGCATCCAGTGTGTCCTCCACCATGCCCTTCAATCCGTTGCCGTCCGAGGCGCAGGTTGATTGGACAGACTCGAAGTCAGAATGGGACGCATTGAAATCCCGAATGGTAATCGGCACGGATTTGGATTGGGCGCGCGCTGCTCCCCCGCATATCAGGGCGGTAAGGGCGAGTACGGCGACGTGACGATAGAATCGGAAATCGAATTTCTCCTTGACGAAAAGGTTCGTATTTCGGCCCAACCGGCATCCCGTTTGGGCGCTTACTGGCAGGTGATTTCCGGCAGCCTCCTTCTCGGAGCGAAGCTCTACCTCGCTACGGAAGGTAAACAGGGGAGCAGTTTGGCGTCTATTTCTCCTCATACATTTTCCTTTTAGGTCTACTCGGTGAGTGGTGGAAGAGACGATCGAAAATCCGTGCAGTTTCCGGGTTGTCACTGATAAACCCCTATCGTTTTTCTGGCGAATTCGGCCTAATGTACTTCTGATTCGGTCCGGCCGCCTGGCGTCCTTTGTCCCAAACCGAATCTACTGGATGTCAAGTTTGCAAAGAACTTCAAGTAGCAGCGATCTTACCTAACATGACAAGATTCCGGATTTGGTCGACTTTGGGCACTCATTAGCGAAATTCCGCAGGTTCGATGCGACCCGGTCCTTAAAGCCAACATTCCTAGACCCACATCCGCACTTTTTGGAGTTAGCCCGTACATCTGACACGCCGCTCTCCCAAATAGTCGGATGATTTTTCGCCTCACGCATGGGAACCTCAACTCCCTGCCCATAAACTCGGGCCATTCCGACTCCCTCCATAATTTGGAAACCATAAACCAGGGGTCCTTCAAAAACCGAAATCCATTTTCCACCTTTTGCTGCTCCTTATATTCCCGCAGCATCTTCTCATCGGTAAACGACACTTCATCCAAATCATTCGTTGCTAAATAAACGGGTCCATTCACAACCATGGATAAAACCACCCGCTTGAGATCAGGGCGAGGATCTTTGGAAAACCCCTGAGTGATATGAACTTCGATGGGCTCTCCATTGTCTTCGATTACTTTTGGCTTGCTGGATTCATACTGACCCGTAACGCTAAAGATGGTGCTATCCAGATGGTTTAAGCCGCCCAGTAGATTGTGATCCACGGCAACTCCGAAGGCGACTTTGAATTTCTTCGATTGCAATTTCAGGCATCGTAGACCCCTAATATTCTTCGAGAAACAAAATCGTTTCACGAAAGAGCGAAGGGGTAAAAGTACGGATATTTCAGGTTGAAACCAATAGGATCCAAATGGGCACCAGGATCCATTTGTGCATTATATGTGACAGAATGTAAAATTGAATCATGGTTTGAGATTCTACGAGAGGCTGGGGTTTTTGGAAAATGGCAACATGGTGTTTACCTTTAGGTTTAGGTTTAGAACCGGGGCATCTTTGGTGTGGAAGGATTTTTGGAGTATGATGTTGATGTGAATGGAGATGCGGAAAAAGAAAAGCGCCGCAAATACCGCCTGCACCTAATTCAAAAAAATCGGATTATGGGTCCTTGGAATAGCGGTTCGATCACCTGGGCAATTTCGTTTCCAAGACCACCGGGCAAATCACCGAGGCCATGGCCGCCAAGGCCCTCCAGGACTCGGAGGGATACCGCTCCCTGCGTTTCCGGTGGATTCCCGTGGCGGCGAACGGGGCTTCCGTGGGGTTCCCGATGAATATAGGATCCCCCCCCATGTTTTCCTTTTATCTTATCTGGAATGACCAAGCCTAAAGTAGAAGTCGGCAAGTGGGAGGACCGCAAGGCCCATTCGGCCTCCGGACATGGACCCAAGACGGCCTTTTCCAAGCTGGACTCTTTGGCGTGGCTCCTAGACAGCAGCGTTCAGATCCCGGGCACGCGCTGGCGAGTAGGCCTGGACGCTTTCATCGGAATGATTCCCGTTCTCGGCGATGCCATCGGCGCCGCGCTCTCGACCTATATCATGATCATGGCGGCCAAGATGGGGATTCCGCGGGTCACCTTGCTGCGAATGGGATTCAACGTCTCCCTGGAAGCGGTGGTCGGGCTGATCCCTTTCGTCGGTGACCTGTTCGATTTCGCCTGGAAGGCCAATCGCCGCAATGTCGACCTGCTCCGCGCCCATCTGGAAAACCCTTCCCAGGCACGCAAGGGCGACTGGCTCTTCGCCGCCGTCTTCATCCTCTTCTCCTTGGCTGTTTTGGGAAGCCTGGGGTGGGGCGCCTTCGCGATCTTAGGCCATCTGCGTGGCGCTATTGCGGGTTGATCCCCGAGGCCATAAGCAAGATCAAAATGGTCATACCCGGCATTCCCAACAGGCGGTTTTGCTGGCCGGGTCCTAAGCATTGTGGCCATAATTCAGGCTGGCGGGATATTCCGTATATTTAGGATTGCCGCCCTCTGCCTGGATCTGATTAATGATATCCCGGGAACCTGAAACCGGAACCACTCCATCATCGGCCGAATGGAAGGCCCAAATGGGAGTTCCTTTCAGGGACGAGGCGGTTTTTGGATCGGCCCCTCCACAAACCGGAACCGCCGCGGCGAACTTGGTTGGGTATTTCATCAGAAGATACCAGGAACCGTATCCGCCCATGGACATTCCGGAAACGTAAAACCGATCCGTGTCCAATGAAAATTCCCTTCCCAGGGAATCAAGGATATTCATTACGGCTTCCAGCGACGTACTGATGGGGACTTTGCTGAAATCGTAGGTGCCGCTATCCCAGGGTCGATTGACCCAGCGGTGCGGATCCGGCGGGCATTGCGGCGCCAGCACAAAGCAAGGGCGGATGGCTTGGTTGACGGAATCGGCCCACATGAGACCGAATTGGAACTTTAACTGAAGGGAATCATCTGTCCCTCTTTCGCCTGCCCCATGCAAGGTCACCATGATGGCGTATTTGTTTGCGGGCGAATATCCTTTTGGCTTGAACAACCGATAGGGTAAGGATTGGGAGGAGCTTATCTTGTGGGTACGCGCTTCGAAATCCTTATAGGAAATCGGCGCGGCCTCGGCCCATCCCCAGAGCCCAATTACCGTAACAACGGTGAATAGTACGAGCTTTGACATAACCCCGCCCACCTTGCCAACTGGTCTGAATCTTTCAGGGACGAGATATAAGGTAATAGGGACCAGCTACCCGGCCAACCGGTTTAAGGGTCGAAGGAGACTTTGAGAACCGTGACCTTGTGACGGTTGAGTACGTCAACATGGCAATTACCGGATTCGGCCAAAACCTAACCAAGTCCCAAAACCCAATCGTCCTCTTCGAACCCAGTCAAGTTTCCCTGGTTCCCTCCCGCGTCCCGGAATTTAATTTCAGAAAATGGAACCATTCATCCGTGGCACGATATCGGGCACCCTTGCCACCCCTCCCATCATCGTGCCCTTCGCGGCGGCGCTTTTGTTCCCCTTCATTATCATGGCCCTCAAGCGCGCCATGGAATTGAACCGCGACCCCTGGCTCACCCTGCTCGTCAGCAACCTGGCCATCGCGCTGGTGTTCCTGCCCCTGTTTGCCTGGGATGGGAAGCCCGCGTCTCTCGACAAGATCTGGCAGCCGGTTGCAGCGGGATTTGTCTTCTTCATCGCCCAGGTTGCGGCCTTCAAATCTTTCGCCACGGGTGACCTTTCCGTCGCTATTCCCGCCCAAGGCACCAAGGTGCTGCTGGTGGCGGGCTTCACCCTATTGCTGATCGGAGAGAACGTGGGGCCCCGGCAGTGGGGTGCGGCCGGGCTGACCGTGGTGGCGATTCATTTCCTGCAGGACAGGGAAAGCGGAAAGCGTTCCCGCGCGCGCCTGGTGGCCACCCTGGCTTACGCCTTGTTGGCCTCGGTTGCCTTCGCGGCCTTTGACGTATCGGTGCAGAAATGGACGCCCGAGTGGGGCATGGAGCGCTTCGGGCCGTGGGTTTTCCTTTGCCAGGCCGTCCTCTCAATTTCCCTACTCTGGTTTCCCGGGCGTCGGCGCTGGGTCCATCCGGCCCGGACCTGGCTCTGGCTGGGCGCGGGCGCATTGGGCATGGCTTTAATCACCTTCGCCCTGGTCCTGGTGATCGGCGTTTACGGAAAGGCGACCCTGGTGAACATCCTGTTCAATTCCCGCTGCGTGTGGAGCGTAGTCTTTGTCTGGTTGATGGGGAGTTGGTTTGCCAATAAGGAAGCCCAGTCCGGAGGCCAGCGGGCCATGGCTCATCGGCTTATCGGCGCCGGTTTCATGATGGCGGCGATTGGCCTCGCCTTGGGGTGACCACGGTCCTAAGCGGTTGTATTCTTATCCGATGAAAAATCCGGTTTCATTACCGGTGAGACGCTATCGATTAATGGCGGTGGCCATATGGCCTGACCCCTTGATATGCGCGCCCCGGTTTGATGCCATTATGGCGCAGGGAAATCAGTCTTCAAGGCCGAGCTTGGCGAGCTTCTGATCGCGATGGGAATCGTCGACGGGATCCAGATGGATGTTGATGATCCAGCGGGCCTTTTCCAGGGTGCGCACCCGCATTTCGATTTCGTCGGCGATCCAATGCGCTTCCCGCAGCTTAATGTTCTCGTCGAACACCAGGTGGAACTCCACCAGGTTTGTGTCTCCCGAGCGCCGGGTCTTGAGCTCATGCACGTTGGTCACCCGATCGCTGTGTGATTCTGCGATCTTGCGGATGTTCTCCACTAGGACCCCTTCCAGCGCCCGATCCAGGAGCATTGCAAGTCCCTTACGTAAAATGGGAATGGCCGCGCGCGCTACGAACAGGGAAACGCCGATGGCGATGGCCGGATCCAGCCAGGCCCATTCCGTAAGGCGGATAAGCCCCAAGGCGATGAGGATTCCGCCGTTGCTGAGAAGGTCGGTCTGGTAATGAAGGGTATCCGCGCGGATGATCAAGCTCGGAGACTCCTGCGCCCTTTTCTTGAGATACGCGACCAGAGCCGCCGTGACCACCAAGGAAAACCCCATGGCCCCCATGGCCCAGTCCAGGGCCGGGGTGGGGATGGCTTCCGGAAGTTTGAAACGAAACCCGAAGTTCCCGTGTTCGACGAACTTGAAAACGGCTTCACGTAGGATGTACAGGGCAGATGCGATGATGAACAAGCCTTCGGAAAAGGCCGCCACCCCCTCCATCTTGCCCCGGCCGTAATTGTAGGTCTGGTCGCTCGGGCGTTCCGCGCTGCGGACGGCGTAGGCGTTGAAGGAGGAGACGAGGAAATCCAGCAGCGAGTCCACGGCCGAGGCCAGCACCACTACGGTGCCCGTGGTCAGACCCACGGCGAGTTTGACAAGAATGAGCATGAGCGCCGCCAAGGAGGCGGCCAGGGTGGCCTTGTGAGGGGCGCTGCGGGAAAGGGCGGAATCCATAGGAAGAAGCAAAATTAACTCCCTGGGCCGAAATCGTCCGGGGTCGCGGAATAATTCACGTGGAACCGGGGAATCACCGCCACGGAGAGCCCGGAATGCCCCGGAATCGGGGTCAATTCCTAGGAAGCCTCAGGAGGCTTATGAAGAAGGCGGAGAAAATCGTCTGCAACCCCATGATCATCATGACCATGCACAACAGGCTTTGCTTGGGCATCAGGAAATACCCCACGAAATTGATTTTGACCCATTCAAACACGATGTAGCCGCTGCCGGCCAGTCCCGCTAGGAAAAGGGCGCCGCCCACGGTGATGGCCCGTTCCAGGCTGGCCACCTTGTAAAGGCGTTCGATCACTAGGCTGGGCGACGTGAAGCCCTCCCTAACCCCGAAGGCCTTGGCGAACAAACCCGTGTTGACGACCTGGAAGCCCAGCAAAGTAAACATGGCGAAGAAAATCATGGCGTGGATATCGAAGACATGGCCGTAGATGCGGAGCCAGCCCAGCGCCGACAGGGTCAAGCAAACCAGCCCGCCCAGGAAAAGCAGCAGTCCCGGCACCAGAAAAAGCCAGTTGGGGCTGAAAAGCAGCATGAAGCGCATGTGCCTCCACGCATCGGAAAGCGACTCCAGTTTGGATTGGCCCTTGCGCGGATAGTAGATGATGGGCACTTCGACGATCTTGATTTTGTTGCGGAGCGCGGACACGATCATTTCCGATGCGAATTCCATGCCGGTAGTGGTCAGTTGGAGCCGATTGATGGCCTCCCGAGTGAAGGCGCGAAATCCGGAATGGCAATCGGAAATACGGGAACGGAAAAAGAGGTTCAGGATTCCCGAGAGCACCGGGTTTCCGATGTAACGATGCGAGAAGGACATGGCGCCTTTGAGGATGGTTCCCTTGAACCGGGAACCGATGACCATGTCCGCGCCCTTGTCCAGTTCCCGGATCAGTTTGGGGATATCCAGAAAGTCGTAGGTATCGTCGGAGTCGCCCATCACGATGTAGTCGCCGATAGAAGCCGCGATGCCTTTCAGATACGCGGCGCCGTAGCCCTTGATCGGCTGATCGACGACCCGGGCTCCCAATTTGACGGCCAATGCGCGGGAACCATCCGTGCTGCCGTTGTCGGCTACCACCACTTCGCCCGGCATTTTCATTTCCGCCAGGACCCGCTGCGCCTTCTCGATGCAGAAGCCAATGGTCTCTTCCTCATTGAGGCAGGGAAGCACCACAGACAAAAATTTTCCGGACACGGTAATCCTTACGGGGCGAACGGTTTACTGCCCATTATAGGATGCAAACCCCGCAGGATGCAATCCCGGGCGCGTCCGACCAAAAGCCTGCCTCGGGCGCCCCGAGAACGGCTTGACCGTTCCACTACAAAGGGATACCATTCCAATGAATTGAAGCCGTCCTTCCCACCTCCCATCCCGCCATGATTCCACGCTCCGTCCTGGTATTGACGCACGAACTTCCCCCCTTGGGCGGCGGCGCCGGCAGGGCCATGTCGCAATTGTGCCTGGCGCTTAGGGAAAAAGGCATACGCATGGAGGTGTGGACGCAGAAACCGCCCGCTGCCGCCCGGCGAGAGTTCCCTTTTCATGTCCGCTATTTCGCGACGGGACGGACGGTGCAGTTCCAAACCAATATCCTCACCATTCTCCTGTATTCGGCGCGCGTGCTCGTCAGCGGCTTGTTTCTGGGACGCGGCAAGCCCGATCTGATCCTGTCCAATACCGCCATCCCCACGGGCGGCGTAGGCGCCTTTCTGGGATGGATCCTGGGCGTACCGCATGTCATCTGGTATCACGGCGCGGATGTCCATGAAAACCGGCCGCAAGGCGCCGGACTTCTCTATCGCCTGTTTCTGAAGGCGGCGTGGAAGAACACCTCATTGCACTGTTTCGTTTCCAAAGGTCTGCTCGCCCTGGCAGAGGGATACGGGGGCATGAAATCTCCGCGGATGGTGCTGCCGCTTTTCGCCGATCATGTCATCCCCGGCCAGGCTTCGCCCCAAGGCAAGCGGGTTTTTCTTTTCACCGGACGCCTGGAAAAGGTGAAGAACCCGTTCCTGTTCATCCGGGCCATCCAATCTTTGCATGAAGAAAAGTGCTTGCCCACCGACGTGGGATTCCGGATCGTTGGGGGCGGCGCCCTGTTCGCGCCCTTGCGGGAGCGAATCAGGGAAGCCGGATTGGCCTCCTTGGTTTCCCTGGAGGCGCCGGTTTCCGGGGAGTCGATGAGCGCCATTTACGCCAGCGCCTACGCGCTGGTGCTGACCTCGGTGGTGGAAGGGTTTCCCCTCACCATCATGGAAGCGGCCCTGTGCGGCGTGCCGTCAATCGGTTCCGATACTCTGGGCATTAACGAGGAAATCGAGGACGGCGGGACGGGATTACTGTTTCCCCGGGATGACAGCGGTGCCTGCGCCAAGGCTATCCTTCGGTTGCTGGATGAGGAGGGGTTGCGTGATCGCCTGGGTAAAAACGCCCGGGACTCCGCGCGCGCCCATTCGGCGAAAAAATCGGCCGCCATTCTTCTGGAAAGCCTGGAGCGGCTGGGCTAGGCCGGTTTTCTCAAACCGCAGGAAATGCTGGAACCGCCCTCGGGATATCGCTTGGCCAGCCAGGCGCCATAGCTGCGCATCCAGGGCTTGCGCGCATTGATTTTGTCGAGATGGTTGTATGTCTCGCATTGCTCAATGCGATAACCGGGAAAATACTCGGAGAAAATCCGGCGGGAGAACCCGCGTCCTTTCTGCGTGCCCCCGGCGTTGGGGGATTGAGCGTCCAGCAGGGAGGACAGAGTATCGGCGGGCAGGGGTTTATCGATGACGCCCGACGCCACCAGGCGATCGTTCACCTCCTGGAGCAGATCGTTATGGCTCTTAAGCTCGGGTACGAACCGGGCCAGCGGGTGCCGCAGGAATTCGAACCATCCCAGCCGCAGGATGACCTCGTAGCAGAACTGCTTGAAATCGGCGATGGGGAGAAGCAGCCAGTAGCTCCACACCAGAAAGCTCCGGTCCGCATGCGTGCCGGAGGGCTCGTGTCCCACCAGCACCAGCCCACCGGGCTTCAGGATTCGGTCTATCTCCCTGCACAGGTCTTCCGGCTTCGGCAGATGGTGCATAACGGCATTGGCGGTAACGAGGTCCTGGGAATGATCGGGCATATCGATTTTCCGGCCGTTCAGCTTGAGCATGGTGAGCCCGCATTCCAGTCCGGCTTTTTCCAGATTGGCGCGGCAGACGTCCAGCATGCCGGCGGAGATGTCCGAACAGGTCAGCCTGTCCCCGGAGCGGAGCCATTGCTTGAGCTGCAGGGGTACGAATCCGGTACCGCTGCCGATGTCCAGTACCTGGCAGGGCGATCGCGTTCCGGCCAAGGCGCCGGCGGCCATGCGTCGCCAACGAGGGATCTCGCCTTCCAGGATATCGGGATGTTTATGGTCGTAATCCCGGTTTTCGAGATCATGGTAGATCTCGTTCAGCTTGAGGATAAGCCGATCACGGGAGGTTTCCTGGACTTCCGGCATCAGGTTCCCATTGTACCCCTTGACCCCGATGGAATCAAGAAAGCGTCTTATTCCGGGAACGGTACCGAAGGAACAGGATCCAACCCAGGAAGGCGGCGGGCAGATCCATGATGCGGAGGAGCAGGGCAATGACCACTCCGGTCGCGCCTTGGGCCCCGGAATAGTGGTACATGATTCCCAAGGCTCCTTCCGAAAGCCCCCAGGATCCGATGGTGACCGGAAGCAGGAGCACGAGGGTGTAACAGAAGAGGAACAGCATGCCTTGCGCCATTCCCAGGTCGCCTCCCACGGATCGATCGACCAGCAGGAAAATCGCCACCACCAGAACCTGACTGGTTAGGCTGAGGCCAGCCACCCGTAAGAACCGGCTGCGTGAGGCGAGTAGATCCGCCAGCGCCTTGCTGATGTCTTCGGGCGCTTCGTCCGGATCGCCTCGTCTCCGCGCATACCATCCACCCAGTCTGCTCAGGCCCGCAGTCAGACCTTGGTATCCCCAAAGCCCCGCCCACAAGCTTCCAAGCAGGACCGTGACGATCGCGGGACCCGCAGCCCACAGCGTGATCCGGTCGCGGCTCACCCAGAGCCAAGCGGCGGCGGCCAGGAATATCTGCGCCCAAAGTCCGGTAATACGATCGAGCAGGATGACGGCCAGAGCCAGGCTTTTCGATCGGGATTCCCGGCCCAAGTAGGTCCAGCGCGCTATCTCCCCGCCGATTCCGCCGGGGAGGAAGGAATTGAAAAATACCGTGATGAAGTTGACTTTCAATATTTTTAGGAAATCCGGACGGGGCGGAGGAAACAGCAGACGGACCTTGACCGTGTTAAGGACTTTATGGAACAGGCTCAACGCCACGGCCAGGGCAAAGGTGAGCGGTGCCAGGCCCTTGATCTGTTCCCCCAGGCCGGCGGGGTCGATCCACCTCCAGACGGCGGCGAGACAGGCGAGGGAGAGCAGGATTTTCAGCGCCGGTATCAGACCCCGGCACCATCCCCGCTTCGCGCTTAAGGGCTCCGATGCTGCGGTCACGGGAGGAGCCGCGCGCGGGCGGAGTCGAGCCTTAAGGAGAGGTATACCGCCATGGCCCCATGTTCCAGGGTATCCGGCGCGTAACCTTCCGATCGCATGCGCTCCAGGGCTGCCAGCATGGGTGCGCTCCGGGTTTCCGCATGGGTGAGCGCGATCAGGCTCGGACGGAATGCGGTTAAGCTCCGGGAAAACCAGGTGGGATCATAGAGCTCCTGAAGACCGACGCAACCCCTTTCCGGCAACAGGAAGTTCACGTTGCACAGGGAAGCGGCGTAATAGCGGCCGCCGGGCGGGAGACGGGATGCCAGTCTAGAGAGATGCTCGGCCAGGTCCTGGCGGTAGGGATACGGGCCGTTGACGGCGATGCGCTGCGAGAATTTCCGCTCGTAGAAACGATGGGGATGGAGCACGGGAAGCAGGAGCAGCAATATCGCCAGGACCCCGGCGACGAAAGGCAGCATTCCCGAAAACTTCGACCACGCGGCTGATTTGGCTAAGCCTGCGAAGGTTTCCCGCGAGGGGAAAAGGGAGGGGACCAGGGACAACCCGTAAGCATAGACAAAGGGGATGAGGCCGCTCATGTAACGGACCCCGGCCCAGGAATGGTAGGAAGCGTACGCGGAAGCCGCGAAGGTGAGGAGAAAGGCGGCGGTGAGGAACGGGCTCGGAAAGCGGCGGCGGAGGATCAGTGCGCAGGCCGCAAGGATCAGTGGCGCCGCCTCCAGGCCATGGTCGTAATGGTGCAGGTACTGGAAAAACTCGAAGGTACCGACAACGATCCGCCGTAGCGGAAACAGCACATCGTGATTGGCAAGGTATTGCGCGATGTTCAGGGTGTGGGTCTGGCCCGGCTCTCGCAGCAAGCCTGCGGATCCGGCGATATGGAACGGGCTTCCGAAATGCATCCAGGTGCGGATGAGCCAGGGTGCCGCGACGAGAGTGAAGGCTGCAAGCGCGGCTGCGGGATGTTTCCACGAAATCGATGATTTCCTCTTGCTCCAATAGAGCCAGGCCACGCCGGACAGGAACAGGATTCCATTGACCCTCACCATGTAAAGGATACCCACCCCGGCGCCGAGAATCGCCCACCAGCCCAAGGTGCGCATGGAGAGGAATGCGGGCGCGCCCCCGCCTTGCATTGAGCGCTCGCCCCTTATGGACCAAGCCGCAAGTCCGGTCACGATCAGACCGAACAACCCTTCGGTGTACACGGCGGCGTTCCATTCCAATTGCAACAAGGATGACGCCATGATCCAAAGGCCGGCCATGGCCGCCCAGCGCCCGAAGGCCTGTCGGGAGACGAGCCAGGTAGAAGCCGCAAAGGCAAAGAATACCCAGGCTACGGTCCAACGAGCGGTTTCAATCGAGAACCCGAAGACCTTAAAGGACAAGGCAAGCAGTGAGGTCAGCACCGGGTAGCGGAAATCATCGGGACGCGGAATGGTGTAGGGCAGCAGGAAATGCGCTTCCAACCAACGGGTGGTGAACCCCTGCCCGTGCGCGATCTCCGAACCCACGGAAATCCAGGATCCTTCGTCACCGCCGAGGAGGTCGCCCCCATGGATGCGCAAGGCCAGGAAATGCCATGCGACCGCCAACGCCAGCGCGGCACCCATCCATTCCCACAGGGAAATTCGGGAAGGGATGTGTGGTGAAAAACCGGATTTCATATCCTTCGATTATAGCTTGCCATTGTCCTAAAAAGAAACCTGCTTGATTCGCGGATTCCATTACTAAGATGTCGGTCCCTCAACCATAACCGCCGACAGTCCCCCCGGGGGAGAAATCCTGCGGCCGTTTCCGGAGGAAAGGGTTTCACCCACCCTGTTTATTTTTTTCTTTCAATTAAGGCGGGACACATCCCATGAGGCCTCGGCTCCAAGAGGTCTTGAGAGAGGTAACGCCGAGGCTGGCCGTTGTAGCGACGGCCGGCCTGCTCTCTGAAATTCAACCAAGAGGGGTAATGCCATGAACTTATATGAAATGCTGCACCAAGATCACGAAAAGGTGAGAAGCCTCTTTGACCAACTGGAAGCCGCCGGTGAGGATCAGGAAAGACACCGCGAGCGGCTTTTCTCTACCCTGAGCAATGAGCTTTTGGTACACACCGAAGCCGAGGAAAAATTCTTCTACAGCCAACTCAGAAGCGAGGACGAAACGCGCGAGTTGACCCTCGAATCCTTCGATGTGCACAAATTGGTGAAACGCCTCCTGGACGAACTGGATGCCATGGACAAGGGAACGCCTGAATGGACCGCCAAATGCCGGACCCTGCGCGAGCACGTGGAGCAACACGTGGAGACGGAGGAGCAGGAACTCTTTCCTTTGGCGCAGAAGGTGTTCGGGGATGAAGAGGCGGCCGGCATCGCCGAGGACATCGAGTCCTTCAAGGAGGAGCACACCGAACTGGAAGCCTACTAAGGCGGATGCCGCCTATCTAGGCACAGACGCGGCTGGTATTTTCTCTTTATCCAAGGCCAGGTACTGTTCGATTTCCCCCGCCAAGGCCTTGTCCCCGGGCCGGTGGGGTTTGGCGCCGCTCAGAACCTGGGCGGCACGATCATTCCGGCCTTGGCTGTGATACTCATAGGCCAGATTGCGCAATCCTTCCAGACCCTCCCGATTCCCGGCTTTCAGAGCCTGGATATAGGCCGCCTCCGCTCTATCCCACCATTTTGCGTCGAAGGCCAGGTTGCCCATAAATATGGCCGCATCGGTGAAATCCGGTTTGAACAAGAGGGCTTTCTGTAGATATTCCATGGCCAGGAAGGGCTTTTTGTCCTGGGCCAGCACATCCGCCAGTTTATACAGGGTTTCCGGATCCTTCTCCCGCAAGGCCAACCCTTCGCGATAGGCTGCCGCAGCGCCTTCCATGTCCCCCTGGGAACGGTACAGGTCCCCGATATAAAGGACGAAGTCGACTTCCGCGGGTTTGCGGGCAAAGGCCTCGCGCACCAGGCCGATGGCGACGGGATATTCCTTCATGGCCGCGTGGGTTTCCGCCAATTGGTAGACGATGGAAAGATCCTCCGGATCCAGGGCCCGAGCCTTTTCCAGGGCCTGCAGCGCGCCGACGTAATCCCGGGTGCGGCCGTAGGCGTCCGCGAGGTAGAGCCATGCGCTGCCGTTGCCGGGATCTCCGCGCAAGGCGCGGCGGTACGCGGCGATGGATTCCCCGTACTGCTCCAGGCGGAACAGGACGGCGGCCAAGTTGAAAATCGCGGGCAGGTATTTTCCGTCCGTCAGCCGTTCGGTCTTGCGGAACGCCGCCGCCGCTTCCGAAAGCCGGTTCATCCGGTACAGGCAGTTGCCGATGTTGAAGGAAATAGTGCCGAGATCCGCGCCGCGGGCCTCGGCTTTGCGGTAGAGGATGAGGGCCTTGGCGAATTCGCCGCGGTTGTAGATGACATTGGCGCGGTTGACCAGATCCACCGCGCTTTGCCGGGGCGTGATCGAGGGCGCAGGTTGCGCGGCCTGCCCGCCTGCGGGCGCGGGGGTTGCGCCCAGGGCCATCCCCGCCGAAGCCAGCAGGAAAAGCGCCGCCAGTCCCGTTCCCGAAGCGGTTTTCAGAAAGCCATCCGCCATGCGTAACATCCCCGTCACCTCAGTTCCCGAATTTCACTTCGAACGGCTGCTCCAAGCCGCAAAAGGCCACCGGCAGGCCGCCCTTTTTGGCCGGTGTGAACACCGTCTGCCGGAGCGCTTCCCGTCCCGCCTGGGCCAATCCCAATCCCTGCGGCTTCTCCTCCGCCACTCGAACGTCGTATGGACGTCCCATGGGATCCACGCAGAAGGACAAAACCAGATAGGCGTCCTTCTCGGCGGCCTTGACCTCGGATGGCAATCGGAAAGGCGGTGGCATGGTGGGGGTCGGTTTTTCATCCACATCCCCGGACTCGCCGGCCGCATCGCCGCCCCCCCCGCTGGGACGGTTCACGATATCCACGGGAACAACCGCCCCTTCCAATCCGCCCACGGCCAAATCCATGGCGAAGCGCGGCCCGGCCTTCACCGCCGTCTGCATGGGCTTGGCCCGCGTCGGTTGCTTCAGCTTGCGCCGCGGCTGCTCTTCCTGGCGCGCCGACTCCAATTGCTTCAAGGACACCTGCGCCACGATGCGGGGCTTGCCCTTGCCTTCCCCATCGCCCTTGATCACATGGTTCAGCAACGGAAGCAATACCGTCACTGCGGCGCTCAGCACGAGCGCCACCAGTCCAATCACGACATTCCGGATCAAGCGTTGCAACTCATCCCCTACTTGCTCATCGCCGCGATCGAAATTTTCTTGGCTCCGGCGAGGTTGCACGCGTCCATGACGGACACAAGCAGCCCCGTATTCGATTCCCGATCCGAAATCAATACTACCTCGCCCAAGGCGTTCTCGGCCAGCATGCGCCGCAAAACGTCCTGAAGGCTTTCCAGATCAACCTGGCGCTCATTGACGTGTACGGTTCCCTCGCGGGTGATGGCCACCATGATGCTTTGCCGGTTCAGCTCTCCCGCGGACTGCGCCTGGGGCTTGTCCACGGTCACGCCCGTTTCCTTGGTGAGCGACGAGGTGAGGATCGTGAAGATCAAGAGCACGAATACGACGTCGATTAGGGGAATGACGTTGAGCTCGAAGCCTCCGCGTTTCTTGGTCGGAATCAGGAACGGTTCCATGTCAGGGCCCTCCATCCTTGGGATGATAGATCTGGTTGAGCATCATGGTGATGCCATACTCCACCTGGTTCTGCAGCCACGCTACCCGGCCATCCAGGCGCTGGCCCAGGAGGATGAGAATGATGGCGAGCAGCAGCCCCGTCTGAGTCGCGATCAGGGCTTCGGAAATTCCATTGGCCAGGAGCACGGCGTTGCCGTTGCCATATTCCATCATGACCTGGAAAGTATGGATGAGGCCGCGGACCGTGCCCAACAGACCCAACAAAGGAGCTGATCCGGCCAACACGCGCACCAGGGGAAGGTGCCGCTCCAGGCTGAACAAGGAGAAGCCGAGCTTTTCCGCGAGCAGGCGCCGAAGCGCGACCTCGGGAAGGCGGCGGTTGTCGATGGCGAGAGTGAGCCCGTACCCCACGAGTTGCGGGGCGCCTTCGGCCAGGCGCTTGGCTCCTTCCGCGTCCCCCTTGGCCAGGAGCGCCTGGATGCGATCGAAAAGGGGATTGAGGTTGTTGCGCCGTAGGCCCAGGCCCGCATCCGCGTAGGTGGCCATCACCAGGCAAAATCCCCAGAATCCCACCAGGACGATGGGAATGAGGACGATTCCGCCCTGCTGCCACGTTTCATAGATGATGGAAAACATCAATATGCCTTTATGCCGGTCCGGGTGCCAAGGCTCAGCCCTTGGGCCAGATTTTGTTGAGCGCTTCCATGGAAGCGCTGCTCAGGGCCGCGTTCATAGTATCGAGCTTCTCATTCAGGAATCCGTGGATCAGGAGCACGGGGATGGCGATGGCCAGGCCCGTCTCGGTATTGATCAAGGCCTCGGAAATGCCGCCCGCCAGCACCTTCGGATCGTTGGTGCCCAGCTGGTTCAGGACCTGGAACAAGGTGACCAGGCCGCTCACCGTGCCCAGTAGGCCGAGCAGAGGGGCCGCCGCACCCATGGCGGCGATCAGGGGCAGGCGTTTCTCCAGGGCCGGCACTTCGCGCAGCATCGCCTCCCGCACGGCCTTTTCGGCCGCGTCCCGGGAGTGGTCCGCTTGGGCAGCCAAGGCGCCCAGGGTGCGCGCCAGGGCGCTTCCGGACTTGGCGCAGAACTCCTTGGCCTCTTGCCAGCGGCGGTTTTCGGCCAGCTGCAGAAACTTGGCCGTGAAGGCGGGAGCGTTGGTGTTCTTGCGCGCAAAATAGATGAGGCGCTCCAGGATCATCAGGAAGGCGATGATTCCCACCGCGAAAAGCGGATAGAGGGTGACGCCTCCGGCCTTGAACCAGGCCGTGAAGCTCTTGGTCCAGGTCTCCTCCTGCCCTTTCACGAATCCGGAGCCGAGGCTCTTGTATTGCAATACGTCCACGGGCAGGGCGATGCGGTTCTTGCCCTGGGCCGCCTCGGAAATGGCGGAAGCGAGGGATTTGTTGTAACCTTCCGCGAGATCATTGCGCCAGACGAAGGTCTTGCCTTGCAGGTTACCGGTGCGCAGCAGGATTTGCGATTCGCCCCGGCCGCCTTTTTCCAATTCACCCACGAACACGGTTCCAAGCTGCAGGCGCCAGGCTTCCGCCGGACGTCCGCCGCTGAATATGGCTTGGCGGGATTCCACGCCCTGGCGCAGGGTCTGGTCGAGGCGCAGCAGGGAGACGTCGAAGAAGGCGGTCAACGCGTCCTGAGTGGCGGGTTGCTCCTTCGATTTCGCCGCCAGCAAATCGCTCGCGCGCGAGAGCCGCAGGGTGCGTTCCTCCAGGGCAACGGGAACGTCCAGCGCCAGGTTTTCCGCGGCGCCGTCCACGGCGCGCACTAAGTTCGCATTGAAGGAGTTCCAACCCGATTGCGCGCCGGCGGCCTCATCGGCCTCGTCCTTGGCTTCGTTGCGGGCCTTGACCAGCTCCTCTTCCAGGCGCGTCAGATCGGAGGCCAGGCGCCCATATTTGTCTTCCTGGGCGCGGGCCTTTTCCTCGCCCTCCTTGGCATGGGCCGAGGTGCGATAGCGTGCGTCCCAACGTTGGGCCTCCTTTTTTTCCAGGGTCTCGAGTTTTTCGGCCTTCAGGTTCTCCAGGGAATTCAATTCCCGCTGGAGCTCTTCCAAGGTCTTGCGCTTGGCGGCATCCGGATCGTCCTTGGAGAATACGGGAGCGGCCGCGACGGCGAGCATGGCCGCCAGGGCGACGATGGCGAAAGGTTTCATCACTTGCCTCCTTTCGAGGGAGCGGCTTCCAGGGCCAGGCCCAGGTCCAGGACCACCAATTGGGGCGGACGTTTGGCGGACTTCACTTCCAAAGCCGCCTTGATGCGGTTCTTTTCCGCGAATCCGGGATCCTCGCGCCATTCCCAGGTCGATGTTCCTCCGGCGGCGGCGGTCCGTTCCAGGATGCCGAAGCGCTCGCCTTCATCGTCCACGTAGACGATCCATTGGTTTCCGATTTTGAGCACCTGCGCGTTCACCATATCCCCGCTCTTGCGGGTGACCGGCTTGTTGAACACCGCGATTTCATCGCCGGACTTGATCTCTTCCTTTACCAGGGCATTGAGGCGCGCGAAGCCTTCCTCGACCGACGACGAACCCGCTTCCAGATCCTTTTTCAAGGACCGGACCCGATCGAGGCGCGGCGCGCGATCCCAGGGGGGGGCGGCTTCGATGCGGGCTACTACCGAGTCGCAATAACCGGCCAGCACTCCCGTCAGGCGCTTCTGGCGCGCCTTGATCTCGTCCTGGGCGTTCTGCCAGCGTCCCTGGCCCGAACGTTCCGCATTGATCTTGGCCTGGGTCTCCTGCAGGCGCGATTGCAGGGAGGCGTTCTCTTTTTCGCGCCTTTCCCTGTCCTTGGCCTGGCGTTCGTCCGCCTGCACCGTGCGTGCAGCCTCCTCCCTCAGCAGGGAATCGGTCTTGCGCACTTCGGCCTCGGCCTTTTGCACGTCCTTCTTCGCCTGGGCGATTTCGGACCGGGCCTTCTGGATTTCGGAATCCAGGCGGGCTCCTTCGCCTTCCTGGGCATGGCCGACCGCAGCACCGGCGCTCAGCGCGGCCGCAATCAGGAACGCCGCCAGGGGCGCCCTCACACTCGCTATCGATATCATCATGGCATCTTTCCTTCCTGCATCATCGCTCTCACGGCCTCATCTTCATTTGCACAACGGAGAACCGGCATGGGCCGGATCCGCGCACCATTTGTCCGCCTGCCGGCACAGCACCTCGGAGCGGCGCGGCTTGTCATGGCAATAGCTGGCCAGGCCCGGATCGCATTGATCCAGACTCCAGGATTTGGCCAGGCAAAAGTTCCATAAGGCTTCCTTGCAGGAGTTCCTGCCGGAGGTTTCCAGGCATCTGGTTTTCGGTCCGGCGCAAACCGCGGCCTCGAAATTATTGTTCACGCAGAATTCATTCAGGGCGATGCGTGCCACCACGGTATCACGGCCCGCCGAATCCGCTTTGGCCCGGACCTTGGCCTTGAGAACCGTATCGGCGCTGAAGTCCGCTTCCAGGGACGCCATTACCGCGTCCACCCGGCAATCTCCCGTGGCCCACTCTTTACCGACGCACCATTCGCGGTAGTAGTTCCGGCAATCTGGTCCGGAGAACCATCCGTTTTTACGGCAGGAAATGCCATGCACTTCCGGCAGCGAATAAGTCTTGGTAAGGTTATCGGCCTTGATGTACAGATCAAAGGTATCCGGGATGCCGCCCACGAAAAAACCCTGGCCTCCGGTGACGTTGAACTTGGGAGCGACGCGGGAATCCGCCTCGCCGCCGCCGCCGCCCTGGATCTGGGCCACAGTATTCAAGTAGGTGTAGTAGGGCTGCTCCATCCCGTAGAAAAAGAGGCGGTTCCGTCCGGTGTGGAAATAAACATTGATCACTCCCAAGCTGTCCAGCAGGTTCCAGCCGTTGGCGCTCTTGGCGTCGGGATAGATCAGGAGGCGGCGGTGGTTGCCCGGGTAGTAGAAATCCGTTGAATCCGGTTCTAGCCCCAAGAACGAATCGAAGACCGACAGCGGCCTTTCGCTCGCGGGGT
>JALYSE010000270.1 GCA_030854955.1 Fibrobacterota bacterium
TCCCAAGGCGAATCTGCTGATTGCACTGTGACCCCGTGAGCCCAGGAAAATGCAGTCGGCTCCCCACTTCCGGGCTTCGGTCAAGATGACGACGCGCGGATCGCCCTTTCTAAAAATCGCCTCTGCCTTCCAACCCAGGGAGGAAAGCCTTTTGGCGGCGCTTTCGGCCTTCGCCTTCAACCACCTTTCTTTTGCGTCCCGACCTTTTTGGGCATAAGTGCTGCTCATGAAGCCCTCCAGGGTTTTGGAAATCCCATCGCCATCCAAGGCGGCGAGTACGCGGATCCTTGTTCCCAGGGGCCATGCCCTTGAAGCCACGGCCGCTACCACATTGTCGGATCCGGGGCTTCCGTCCACGGCAAGGAGGACACGGTGAGGCGATGCGGTTTTTTTGGTAAACCGGGTGATACGCATGTCGGAATGGCCGTAGTGCAAGAGCTTGGCGGAAACACTGCCCATGAGCAGTTTACCGAGCGCAGTTCGGCCATGGCAGCCCAAGACAATCAGATCCGGTTTCCAGGCATCCGCCTTGGACATCAACCCATGGGCCGGCGAATCCATGACGGCTTCCGAGGAGACTTTCCAATCTGGGAACGACACTCTTACATGCGCGGCGGCATTCGCGGCATGAACCCCCGCTTGCCTTAGCGCCTCCTCGGCGAAGCGGGTGGCTTCACGGGTCAACCCCGTTACGGATAGCGCATAATGATCGGGATGCCAGGGAGGAGCGGCGCAAAAGATGATCGCCTGCGTTTCGGGCGGTAGTCCGGACGATTCTAACTCCTTCAATGCGCACTCCGAATCCGGGGAGCCATCATAGCCAATCAATACTTTCATTGTTTCCTCCCTAAAACCCTGCGCTCCATGACAATCAGGCGACGCTCGCTTTTACCAGAATAACGCAACTCTCATGCCAATATAAAAATTACCGGATTTGGGTAAGGCGGGTAATGAGAGAGGGCCCATCTTAGGAGTTAGGCCGATGACGGTTTTTGATCGGGACGCCGGCCCAAAATCTAAAGCCTTGCTTCCCGCTTCGCCGGGAGCGAAAGATTGAATACGGTTTTAACGCCCTTGGAAATGCATTCGATGCTGCCGCCGTGTTCAGCGATGATCTGTTTGCTGATCGCCAGGCCGAGACCGGTGCCGTCCCCGCCTTTAGTCGTGAAGAAGGGCTCGAAAATCTGGTCCAAAACGTCTACCGGAATTCCGCCGGCATTATCCTGGTACTCAATGCGGACCAATTGTTCTTTTTCCAGGTAGTTGGAGCGGATTGAAATGAGCTTTTCCTCAGTCTGGGACTGGGAGAAGGCATCCCGGGAATTTCCCAGGAGGTTGTGAATCACCGACTCCAATTGGGTGCGATTTCCATTCACGAAATAATTCCCGTCCAATTCGATCTTGATTTCGATGCCTCGGGATGTGAGTTGCCGCTCGATGAAGAGGAAGCTGTCGTCCAGGAGCTGCCGGAGCGAAATCGTAGATGTTCCGGTTCCAGAATCCTTTTTGGAGTAGAAGAGAAGGTGTTCGAGGACCCGCCGCATCCTCTCCGCACCTCTGATCACCGAATCCGCGGCGGCCAAGGCTACGGCGGGATCCGGGGAACGATCGGGATCATACAGATAATCCCGGAGGTACTCGGCGTCCAAAAGGATACTGGCCAGGGGGTTGTTTAATTCATGGGCCAGTCCGGCCCCCAGGGTTCCCAACACCACCAATTTATTGGCGTGGAATAATTGCCTTTCCATGAGTACTTGTTGCGCACGGTCTATGGAGAAGCCCATATACCCGACAATTTCACCATTCCTTCGGATAGGGGAAATGGTCAGATGGATGAATACATCTGAACCATCGGTCGCCCGGTTGGTCAATTCCCCCCTCCAAATACGCCCAGAGACTATGGTGTTCCACATGTTTTTGTAAAGGCTGTCCGGGGCCAAGGGGGACCGGATGATGCGCTGGTTTTTGCCCAGTACTTCCGATTCCGAATTGAACTTATACAGACGTATATAGGCATCATTGACCCGCACCATCACTCCGGTTGGGTCGGTGATATTGATGGCATAATCGGATTGGGTGAATGCATCCTCGATAATGGGACTGGCCGGCCTTGGAGTTACAGAGTCGCTGGATGTCATCATATGGGGTTTAAAATAACAAGGATATGCCATGGTGATCCAAGGTTTTAGGGTCCGAAGGCATTGATCGTTTTTGTGGAGCTGCAGCGCTGCGAACACTCTGACCGATCCCTTGAAGGAATCCGGATCGACCCCCGCTGATTGGGTCAATTCGATTACTTTGATCCCGTTACGGATACGGCTTGTTATTTGCTTCAAGGATCATACATGGTAAAGAAACTACTAATCATCGACGATGAGAGAAGCATCGTGGAGTCTTTGACCCGAGCCTTGATGGGTCAGGATTACGAACTGAGTTCGAGCTTGGAACCCGAAAAAGCGCTGGAGATGGTCAAGCGCCTGGTTCCTCAAGTTGTGATTTCGGATCTGAAGATGCCGAAGCTCGATGGATTGGAACTCCTGGGGCGCATCAAGGAATTCAATGCCAGCATCCAGGTCATCATGATTACCGGGCATGGCACTATCGATGACGCCGTCAGAGCCATGAAGAAAGGCGCGTATGATTTCATTCCCAAACCCTTCAACAAACAGGAAATCATATCCATCGTAAACCGGGCCTTTGAAAAAGCCGCCTTGCTCGAAGAAAATTTCACCTTGCGGGAGCAGCTCAAGAAAAACCAGGTACCCAGTTTTGAGATGGGCCGGAGCCAGGCATTCAAGGGGCTTTTGGATCGGGCAGGCCAGGCTGCGGCAAGCGATGCCACCATTCTCCTTTTGGGAGAGTCGGGAACGGGTAAGGAAGTCCTGGCACACTACATCTATTCCCGCTCACACCGCCTCCTGCAACCTTTCGTCACCGTTAATTGCGCCGCCATTCCCGAGGCCCTATTGGAGGCGGAATTGTTCGGATATAAGAAAGGCGCTTTTACCGGGGCCTTCCAGGACAGGAAAGGACGGTTTCAGGAAGCGCATGGGGGAACCTTGTTTCTGGATGAAATAGGGGAGATTCCCTTGCACGTCCAGCCCAAATTGCTCCGGATTCTCCAGGAGGGGGAAGTCAACCCGGTAGGAGGTCAATCGCAAAAGGTTGACGTACGTATCATTGCCGCTACCAATAAGAATCTCCGTAAACAGGTGGAAGCGGGCCTTTTCAGGGAAGATCTGTTCTACCGATTGAATGTGATTCCTTTGCAGATCCCTCCGCTAAGGCAGCGTCCAGAGGATTTGCATCCGCTCATCGCGTATTTCATCGCCCAATACTGCCGGAAAAACAAGAAGGCCAATCTTTCCCTCAGCGCAGAGGCCTTGGCATTGATGGAAAAATATCCGTGGCCCGGAAATGTCCGGGAACTTGAGAATGCCATTGAGAGGGCTGTTATCCTTTGCTTGCAACACCAGATCACGCCTTCGGATTTGCCCGATGAATTGAGCCTGATCCCGGAGACATCGACGCAAATTTCCGTCGGTAAGGGGATGACGCTGGAGGAAATCGAACTTGCGGCCATCCAGATCGGACTCAGAAGGAATCACGGGGACAAGGCCAAGACCGCCGAAGAACTGGGCATAAGCCTGCGGACCGTCTATCGGAAGCTCGATCTTTCCGCCGTCAGCCTGGTAGAAGACAATTCCCTGAAAATCGTGGAAGGGTAACAGCTTCCCGTTCGGGGGGTCGGAGACCAATCAGGCTTCCAGTTTTAAGTCGTAGGTCACCTCGAAACGGCTAGGCACCTTGGTGCTGTTTTTACCCTCAAGGGGTCTATTCCGGGTAATCATCAGGGATTTTTCCAAACCTATTGCCATGGGGAACAGCACGTTTAGTTCCAATCCTGCGTGATTCAAAAGATTGAACTCAAGGTCTTCCAAAAGGGGTTTCAAGCGGACTTCCAGAGATCCTGGCGCTTCAGGTGATGCGGAGGAAAACTTCACTTCGCTGCGGAAGCGTTTGATCGCGGCCATTTGGCATTTTTCATTTTCCACCATCTGTTGCGCGATGTAAACGTTCAGGGATCCGCTGAAGAGGTCAGGATTGTTCGTTTTATGTCGAAGGCAATATTCATATTGGAGGATTTTTGGAAAAAGGATGGATTCCTCTTCATGAATATGCTTTGCCAAAGCTGCCGAGAATGTCGGCCATTCTTCGACCAAGTAGCGAAGCCGCCGCAAGCTTTCTCCGTTTCCAACGTTTTCCTGCGTTAGGTTTTGTTTGATGATGGGAAGTAGGCCATGGATTAATTTCCGATGTTGGCGTGTCAGGAAGTCCAAAAGGTGGGATACCGACTTGGTTTTCCACTTTGTTTCATATCCGGGCATCGGTAGGGTTTTAATTTCCTCGAAGAATTTGACGAGGGGAATGCCATTGGCAGCGCAAAGCTGGTCCAGATTGATGACCTTGGGGTCCCAAGGGTCGATTCCGAATTTTTCAAAGACTGAAATCGCCAAAGGCCGTATCCTCAGCACGGTGCTGATCGCTGTTCCGGGAAACAACCAGTTCTCGATGCTATCCATAATCACCCCATTCCCTAGTTCTCAGAGAGGGTAAGCAATTGCCGAACCAGACCGTATTAATTCTCATACAGGCCATATTCTTACGTTAGAACGGAAAGTTGGAACGGTAGTAGGCGGAGAGTTTTTCAGATAAGGTGGAGGAACCCTTGAAAAAATTCTGAGTTCGTGACAATTTGTCGGTTGCCATGCCATTTTTGGCGCTTGATTCCCACCCTCAATAGGGGTCTATTGAGGCCGCTTCCCAAGATCCAACAGCAGGACTTTGCGCCGGGTATCAACGATGTCGTCGAGTTGTCGAGCGTATCCAGGTCCCCGGACTGGATTAAGCTCACCTTCGAAAACCAAAAGCCGGGCGCGAAGGTCCTCCGTCTGGAAATCGTGGAATCGTTTCTTACTAGCCTCCCACCTCGGGCTTTCGATCCGATCCGGCTTAGAGGTCAGAATCTGGTTCGGCCGGTAAGGCCTGCGCTCCATTCCATCCGCCTCGCGCTTGTCATCGGCAATTCGAAATGGGGGGAAAGGGTAAATCGTCCCAACAGCATGGGTGCGGTAACCCCGAAGGTGACATAGTCATCCGCGTTTCCGTAGGTGTTATCGCCGGTCAGGACATGCTGGCCATTGAGGGAGAGTTCCGGGTTGATTTTCCGGTTCCAAAGGTTGGTACCCCCCGCAATCCGATACAGGATTTCCATTTTCTCATGGGGATTCACAAACAGGGTCTTAGGAGAACCCGAAGCATGGTGCGCGGTTGAATTCGGGGCATCGTGGCCATGCTCTTCCGAAAGGCCGAAGCTGCCTCCCACGGATCCGCCAACAAAAAATGGAGACAGTGACTTCGACAAAGAAAGATAGGGTATGGCCATGAAATGGTTGCCGGCCATTCCCTTTTCGTCATTGCCGAGGGGAACCTCCAACTGGAAGCCCAGACCCATCCGCTGCCCAAAGCCCGGTTCGAACCGGAATTCCGCGAAGGCCATCGGGTTGGAAATGCCGGTTTCGGCATGCCCTCCTACGTCGAGAAGGATGATGGGAAGGTTCACGCCAAACACCCATCTATCCTTCAGTTTGAAAAGGACTTCCGGCATAAAATCCGTGTATATACCCGAATTGCCACCGAGGTGGAACCCGA
>JALYSE010000271.1 GCA_030854955.1 Fibrobacterota bacterium
CTTGTAATCCCGGCCAAGGCATTGTTGAGGCGATGGACGGCATCGGATCCCACGGAAGGGGAATGGCCTCCGTGCGGCGTTTCGTGGAAGGATTCGCGCACGCGCACGACTTCTTCCAGCCCGTCGGCGCTGGGCACCCGCTCGAACCGCAGGGGTTTAAGGGCGTAGGCCGAAAGCAGGGCGGCATGGTAGACCAGCCAGGCCTTTTCCATGAAGACATTGAGGGTCTTGCGCTGGATGGCCAGTTCGTTGTCGACGAAAGGGAGCTTGAAGGCGCCCAGGGGTGCGGTCTCGATTTCGAAGGAATAGCCTATACTGCGGATGTATTCCAGGATGTCCGAGGACAGGCAGCCCTGAGCCTTAAGATGCAGGCCCTCCAGGTAACCGCTGTCGGATAGGATGCCGGCGATGCGGGCAGGCAGGCCCCAGAGGCCGGGTGGACCGGCTTCACCGGATTCGCTGTCCATGGAACTGTACAGGCCTTCCAAATACCCTAGCAATTGTGCCAAGTACCTTTGGGCTTTTTCGAAGGAATCGTTTTCCATCAATTCTGACCCCGCAAGCTCCATCCCCCAGACCCGCTCGCGGGCCCGGGGATGGCCCCTGTCCACAAAGTAAAAATGCGCGGGGCCTTCCCGGGCCGTCCCTTACTTGCTAACGTTAATTACGCCACGCGACGTCCAGACGGGACGTCCCGGCCTCATCCATGGAAAACGAAACCCGAACCCTTCGCATTACGGAGATCTTCCATTCCATCCAGGGGGAGGGCTTCCATGCGGGCACCTCCGCGATTTTCATCCGCGGAACGGGATGCAATCTGGCCTGCGATTTTTGCGATACGGACTTTTCCCCCAGGGAAAGGCTGACTCCTCCGGAAATCCTGGAGCGGATCGCCGGCTTCCCCTGCCGATTCGTGGTCCTGACCGGGGGCGAACCCACCATCCAGGCCCAGGGATTCCGCGCCCTGGTGGATCTGCTGCATGAACGCGGCTACTATGTGACCTTGGAAACCAACGGCAGTTCCTCCGACACTTTGGGGGCGGATTGGGTGACCGTCAGCCCCAAGCTTTCCCAGAAGGGGAAATGGGTCCTGAAACGGGCCCAGGAATTGAAACTCGTTTACGAATCTCAGGATCTGGGATTCTATGAACAATCCGAGTTCGACCATTATTTTCTGCAGCCCAAGGAGATCAGGACGGCGCCATGGGGAGGTGGGGAGCGTGAGGTGGCGGAGACCCGGGCCGAATGGGAAAAAACAGCCCAGGCCGTCTTGCGGAATGCGCGCTGGAAGCTGTCCATTCAGCTTCACAAGGAATTGGGATTGAGATGATCGAAGGAACCGCATGACCGACGGGACCAAGGCCTTCAAGAATCGGTCCTGCTTGATGGTATTCTCGGGCGGCCAGGATTCCACCACCTGCCTGCATTGGGCCCTGGGACAGTTCCGCTCTGTGGAAGCCATCTTTTTCGAATATGGCCAGCGCCACGCTTCCGAAATCGAAGCCGCAAAAACCATCGCCTCGCGGCTGTCCGTGCCTTTGAAGGTTTTCCGGCTGGATTTCTTCAGCGAGATGGGCGGGAACGCCTTGGTGGATCCGGAAATGGCCATCGAGGCGATTACTGAAGAAGGCTGCCTTCCCAATACCTTCGTGCCCGGCCGCAATTTGATTTTTCTGACCTACGCAGCCAGTTACGCCTATACGCGCGGCATCCGCGATCTGGTTACGGGGGTCTGTCAGACGGATTACAGCGGATATCCGGACTGCCGCGATGCCACCATCAAGAGCCTGGAACGGGCCCTGGGGCAAGGCCTGGGGTGGATCGATTCCGGTACCCACCCCGCGCGCGAGGAAGGGTTCGCCATCCATACCCCGCTGATGTTCCGGACCAAGGCCGATTCAGTGCGATGGGCCCAAGAATTGGGCGCACTGGAATCGCTGGCCTATACCCATACCTGTTATGAAGGGGCGTTTCCACCTTGCGGCAAATGCCCTGCCTGCGTTCTCAGAAAAAAGGGTTTCGATGAGGCCGGAATATCGGACCCGTTGGAAACCCGCGCCCGTCAGCAGCGATAACCCCGCCGCCCTTTGATGACGGGGTTGTCTATCGCCAACAAAAAATTACCATACTGGCGCGGTGCGGCTGTGAAGGGGCGCACCTCCTGCGGATCCGGGAATCCGCCCTCGGAACTGGAAAATGGACTCCGGAAAAGGTATCCTTGTGGAAAATCGTGACGGAGCGGGTATGCAAGACAATAAATACGACGTTTGCGTGATTGGATCGGGCCCAGGCGGATTCGCCGCAGCCATGCGGGCTTTCGATTTCGGAAAACGAGTGGTGATCATCGAAGCCGGCAATATCGGCGGCGCAGGCATCATGCATGGCGCCATGACTTCCAAAACCCTATGGGAGCTGTCCAAGGACTATGCCGGAGCCGCCGCGGTCGACCGAGGCTACCGGGCCGCGAGCCTTTCGGTGGACTATACCCTTGTCCGGGATACCGTCATCGAAGCGGCCAAGGAGAAGCAATATCAGATCCTGTCCCAGATCGAAACCTTCACCCCTCCCCGCTGGCCGGGGCCCGGTTCCATAACGCTGAAGAAGGGCTGGGCTTCTTTTCTCGACGGCAAGAGCGTAAAGATCGACATGCTGGACGGGACCCAGGAAACCGTCAAGGCTGACTTTTTCGTCATTGCAACCGGATCCAAGCCCCGTGACTTTCCAGGAATCACCGTGGACCACAAGCGGGTGCTGAGTTCGGACGACGTCCTCAGCCTCAAGGAATTTCCCAAACGTTTCCTCATCATCGGCGCGGGTGTGCTGGGTTGCGAATACGCCACCATCTTCTCGAATTTCCACCAGACCAAGGTCCATCTTCTCGACCGCCAGGCGCGCATTCTGCCCGGCGAGGACGAGGACATCAGCGATTTCGTGAACACCAACCTGACCGCGCGCGGCGTGGAAGTGCATCACAACGCCTTGCTTCGCAAGATCATCCATCATGACGACTTCCTGGAAGTGGTGGTGGATTACGAAGGCGGTCGCACCATGGTCCTGGAGGTGGATGTGGCCTTGGTATCGGTGGGACGCGTGCCCAACCTGGAAAAATTGGGGCTGGAAAACGTGGGCATCAAGATCAACGCCCGGGGCGCCCTGGATACGGACGCGGACTGTCGCGTCAAGGGCAACATCTTCGCGGTGGGAGACGTGACCCAGCATTCCGCCTTGTACAACGTGGCTGAGATGGAGGGCCGGTACGCGGTCAAGGCCATGTACCTTCGCAACAAATACCCGCTCCGGTACAGCAATATGTCCACCATCATGTTCTTCAATCCGGAAGTCGCGGCCGTGGGCCTCAACGAGACTCAGTGCCGCACTAACCATATCCCCTATCAACTGGCCTATTATTCGAACGCCTTGCTGAACCGCGCCATCGCCATGCGCCGTACGGACGGCTTCGTGAAAATCCTGGTCAGCGACGATGGCCAGGATCGTATCCTGGGAATGCGCGCCGCCGGCCCCCAGGCTTCCAACACCATCATGGTGATCGCTCATCTCATGGACCAGGATAAGGGGGTGACGGACATTATGAAATCCATCCATCCGCATCCGTCCATCACCGAAGGCATCCAGGAATGCTTGCGCCTGCTGGTGAATAAGTCCCTCTTCAAACCGGAGGTCTTTCCCCAGGCCATGAAGATCCGGAAATGGAAGCCGGAATAGGGTAGGGAATAGGGTTGGGAATAGGGCGCCTCGGACCCGCCCGCCGCTGGTTAGCCTCCGTTTTCCGGGCCCGTTCTCCGCGTTCCACTCCTATCCAGGGAGAACCAGGTAGGGCCTGAGCCAGGTCTTTTCAGCAGGGGAGGCAGGGTTGATCGGGTCCCATCCCGCGCCCTAATTTCCGAGGAATTTTGCTGGAATCCCCGCCCCCATACTATATTTCCAAAAGTAGAACCAACTGCCTTATAGCTTCCAACCGACCGGAAAATCCATGGCTGAATACAAATACGTGATCGTGCCCGCAGTGGGCGAAAAAATCCAGATTGACACCCAGAACCGCATCCAGGTTCCGGACCAGCCCATCATCCCCTTCATCGAAGGCGATGGCACCGGCCCCGATATCTGGAAGGCCTCGCGCCACGTCTTTGATGAGGCGGTCAAAAAGGTCTATGGGGGCAAAAAGAAAATCGCGTGGATGGAAATCTACGCCGGCGAGAAGGCCCTGGGCGTTTACGGCAAGGATCAATGGCTTCCCGATGAAACCCTGCAGGCCATCAAGGAGTTCAAGGTGGCCATCAAGGGCCCCTTGACCACCCCCGTGGGCGGTGGCATCCGCAGCATCAACGTGGCCCTCCGCCAGGAGCTGGACCTGTACGCTTGCGTTCGTCCCGTGCGCTGGTTTGAAGGCGTGCCTGCCCCGGTAAAGGAGCCCCAAAAGCTGAACGTCTGCATCTTCCGGGAAAACACCGAAGATGTATACTCCGGCATCGAGTTCGACGCCAACACCCAGGACGCTAAGGACCTGGTTGCTTTCATCAAACAGAAACTTCCCAATAAAAAACTGCGCGAAGACAGCGCCCTGGGCATCAAGCCCGTATCCGCCTTCGGCTCCAAGCGCCTGGTCGCTCGCGCCATCCAGTTCGCCATCGATAAGAAGCTCACCAAGGTGACCCTTGTGCACAAGGGCAACATCATGAAGTTCACTGAGGGCGGTTTCCAGCGCTGGGGCTACGAAGTCGCCAAAGAAATGTTCGCGGACAAGGTCATTTCCGAAGCCGATGTGTACGAGAAGCATGGGGGCAAGACTCCCGCCGGACTCATCCAGGTCCAGGATCGGATCGCGGACGCGATGTTCCAGCAGCTCTTGCTCCGTCCGGATGAATACTCCGTCATCGCCACCCTGAATCTGAACGGCGATTACCTGTCGGACGCCTGCGCCGCGCAGGTGGGAGGCCTGGGGCTTGCCCCCGGCGCCAACATCGGTGATAAGGCCGCCGTGTTCGAAGCCACCCACGGAACCGCGCCCAAGTACGCGGGCCTCGACAAGATCAATCCCGGTTCGGTCATTCTTTCCGGCGTCATGATGTTCCAGCATCTCGGCTGGGACGAGGTCGCCGACCGCATCATCGCCGCCTTGAGCAAAACGATTTCCAAGGGAACCGTGACCTACGACTTGGCGCGCCAGATGGCCGGCGCCAAGGAAGTGAAGTGCTCGGAATTCGCCAAGTACATCGCTGAAGCCGTTTAAGCGAAAAGAACAGGTAAATGGGGCATTACCCGGAAGGAATTCGAGATGGCCGAGAGCGAAGTTCTGTTCACAATCACTAAAGAGCACCTGGATACGGGTTTGCGCGGCTTTCCTGTGGGGACCTGCCCCAATAGCCACGTCGACCCCATGACGGGTCTGTTCTACGCCGGCTATGCAATCGCGGATCTCGCGGAAAAGCAGCCCGAAGAGGTCATCTATCTCCTCCTGAAACGCGAGATGCCCGACGCGGGCCAGCTGGCCGCGTTCAAAAAGGACCTGGGCGCCCATTCCAAGCTCCATCCCGGCGTCATCGATCATCTACGGAGCCTGCCCAAGCAGGGCCATCCCATGAAATGGTTCCTGGCCGCCCTCAACGTGATGGGCATGTATGAGGGCACGGGCGACTACGCCAAAGATTACCTTAACGTCGTGGCCCAATTGCCCGAAGCCGTAGCA
>JALYSE010000055.1:0-875 GCA_030854955.1 Fibrobacterota bacterium
TTCCCTGGTCGTTCAATTGCCCGATTTCGTACCAGGGCTCTCTTTTTTTCATGGAGTCCGTGAAGGCGTTGCGATCCGCGCCGGCCACCCTTGGCGCCCATTCGAGGGCCGAAATGTCCGGGTGCCTTTGCAGGATTCCATCCGTAAAATTCCCGAATTCGAGGGCCGTCACCTGATCGGAGTTGTCGAAAAAGGACTTGAGGGAATGCAGGGATTCCAGGCTGAGCCGTAACTCGCGTTCCAGAGATGCTGCCTGTTCGTTCACCCTGCCTCTGAATTGAGTCAAGGCGGATTTACGTTCCAACAACCGGATCTGGTTGGAAAGCAGGCCCGTCAGGGCAATGCCGATTGTCAATAAGGCCGAAGCTGTAATCCAGCGGTTCAAAATGAAACGGGGCATGATTACTCGAAAGTGATTATATCTTCCCGGGACTGGGGAATGCAAGTACCCACGGCCCGTCTAGCCCTTTAGTTGCTGGATCACCTCCCCAAAAGAAGGGCAACAAAAAATGTTGAAGAACATCGTCCGGTTCCTGACCCGTTTCGGGTGTTTCTCCATCGGTACCGTGTACGTATTGATCGGTGTCTGGGCCTTGCTGGCTCTATTGCGTCTGGCGGATCCGGCTGCCGATGAGGAGCGCATCCTGCAACGCCTGGCGGAATTTCCCTTGGGCGAAGTTTTCATCGCCGCCCTTTCATTCGGGACGGTCGGGTATATCCTATGGCTGCTTTACGAAGCGATCCTCGATCCCTATGGACTCGGCAGAAGGCTCAAAGGCCTGGCCGAGAGGATCGGAACCGGCTTGAGCGCCTTGGCCTATGGCATCATTGTCTCCGCCTCCCTGAGGGTACTCTTGGGGCAGGGGGGGCATGGG
>JALYSE010000055.1:885-21427 GCA_030854955.1 Fibrobacterota bacterium
CAACAGGCGCTTGCCGGACAGATACTGGAGTGGACCGGCGGACGATGGCTGATCGGCGCCGCGGGTTTGCTGGTGGCCTTCTCCGGCCTGTTCCAGATCAAGTTCGTTAAAGACCGAGACCACGAACGTCGCCTGAGGATGGACAAGTTGAAGGGGTTTCCGCGCGCGAGCGCAACGGTCATGGCATGGGGAGGATATCTCGGACGCTGCGCCATCCTATTGGTACTGGGTTGGTTTTTGTTGGATGCGGCCTTGTCTTCCGATCCCCGGGCCGTTGGGGATACCGATACGGCTTTCGATTTCCTGGGGCTCGGGGGAAGCCTGCTGGGCGATTCGGTGTTCACCCTGGTCGCCCTGGGAACAATCTTCTATGGGATATTCATGTACATCAACGCGGTCTATTTCAAATTCGAGGGTGAGTAGGGCCGCAATTTCCGTTAGTCAGACGCTGGCCGGAAAATGGGCCCAGGGAATCCTTCCAAGGTCTTGACGAAGTCCGCGATGGCTCGGGCGCGGGCCCTCTCTTTGTCCGCATGGCCGGATTTGCCTCGCACCACCCTGGATTCATACGTCCCCGGTATCGATATCTCGGCCCGCAGGGTCGCGAAATGCATCCCATCCAGGGAATCCTGAGACACCTCTTTGAGCCGGACCTCCAGGCAAGGCAAGGCTTCGTTTCCCGGAACCACTCTGAATGCGGAATTACGGATTCCGGCCAAGCTTTCTTTGATGCGCGCGATTGTTTCAACATGACCGGATACTCCTTCCGACCGGACCAAGAGTCCCAGGTCAAGTCGCTTCCATTCCGCCCGCACATCGGCGTATACAGCCCGCCCCTTCGCCCCCGTCCAACCGATCCGCCACATCCCCGCTCTCATCCCGCATTCCCTGAAGGCCCGATCCAAATCCAACCGCCCCTCCGCATCCGTCTCCACACGGCATGCACCCCCTCTCGCATCCATCAGGTTCTCAAGCGTCAGGCTCAGCGGCCCCTTCCATTTCTCTTTGGACCTCCCATCGATAAGGCTTATCCCAACCGGGCCTTGCTGCAACGAAAAGCTCCAAACCGCGGGAGCCGCCAACTCAGCCCTTCCCACAATGGACTCGACCTTTCCAGAAACTTCACCATACCGGGCCGGAATCGCGAAAGACCGGCCGGACATCAGGGGATTCCCTTCATAGGAAGCCTCATACTCTTTTCGAATCCTCGCAAACCGTTCCACCGCGCTTTGGATCCGCCGGTCGGCCAATTCCCCGTCCAGTGCCACCGCCTCCCTTTCCAACCATTCCCCGAACCGCGACGCCTTCTCGTCTAGGGACCGCCGAAAGACTTCTTTCTCCAGGGTATACAGGGCCCAGAACTCTTCCGTGGTCTCATGCACCCCGGCCAAGGCGTATCCCGTTAGTTCGTTTCGGCTCAGGGTGCTCACCCTTTGGGCATAGGTTTCTTCCCATCCGGCGGCGTCTTCCCGTTGGGTCGCGGAATTTTCGGCCTTCACCCGCACCGAGATCTCCCGGCTGATTTGCGCCAAGGCCGCCGCTTGGGCCAGTTCCCGGAAATCCTCGGGATGACTCCGCTTATCGACGCGCCCGATCCCGATGTAAAGTTCCGGATCATGGGGGAAAGCCCCGACCCAGGCGGGCGGGGTCTTCCCGGCGAAGGAGGCCAGGGGCAGTATTCCTGCCGCTAGAACCGATGCAAGCCATCGGCGCGGACTGAAAGCCCTCGGGCATCCTTTACCTCTTTGGCATCCTTTGCATCCTCCAGGCACTTACGACCCCTGGGCGGCTTGCGGAGTCGCGTCCTGCGGGTGCGGGGAGGCTTCCTGGGCCTTCCATTCCTGGAAAGCCTTGAGCTCATCGTTCAACTCCTTGTAGGCTTTAGAGGCACGGAAGCGATCGCGCGTGGCTTTGTCGGCCTCCAGTTCGCCGGCCAGCGCTTTCATGTACAGATCGCTGTCCAAGACCATCAGACCATAGACGCGGTAGGTGCCTTCGCCGTTCTGCTCGAAGCGTGTCTCTTGCAGGGAGGTGCCACGCAGCATCTGGTCGGAGATGTTTTTGACCGCCTGGGAGAAATGATCCGAGTGCTCCCGGCCCACCTCTTCCTGGAATTTTTTCTGGAGGGAAGAGGTCTTGGATTCCAGGGAGCGGGAGAGCTGGGCCCGCGCTTCCAGTTCCGCCTTGGCGATGCCGGTCTGCAGGTTGCGGGATTCGCCGATGGCCACTTCCGCGGCCACGCCCTTTTTATTGAGCTTGCGCTTTTTGCCTTGAAGTTCTCCGTAGAGGTCATTCTTGGTCGGTTCGAACTTCGGCTTGCCGGCGCAATGGAGCAGGGGCAAAGCCGCCACTAGGCAGGCGGCGATGGTTTTCAGGTGGGTCATTTCTATTCTCCGTCGTTGTGGTTGTGATGGTTCAATTCAAAATCCTGATAGGAAAACCAACCTTCATGGGCGCGCATCCTGTATTGGACGGCCGCCCGGTCGTCCTTGCGGACATTGAAGGGATAGGGGTCGGGCTGGTTCCCGAGTTCGCGCACCCAACGGCCTTGCTTGTCCACGGAACCGTGCACCAGGGCGAGGGTATGGGCGCCTGCGGGAATGCTGCCTTTATAAAGGACGAAGTACCGGTTGAGCCCGTCGACCACCTTGCTCACGCCCAGCAGTTCGTTGTCCAGGTAGACGCGGACGCGCTGATGGGGGATGGCGTCCTCTGAAAAAAGGCTGACCATCATCTTGTATCGGATTTCCAGGGGAACGCTGTCCACCGCAGGCTTTGAGGGCGCGGCAGGGATTTGCGCGGCGGCTTGGGCCGGGGTCCTACCCAGGGAGGCGTTGTCGAGCTTGATGCGGAGCTGTCTGCCGATGTCGGGAATGATGTCAAGCACATTCTGCTTGCCGCAGGTGGCGCTGGCGGCGACGTTGATCTTCCCCGTCTGGACGTCGATGGCCCGCACGTCCAGACGGTACTTGTCTCCCACGCGGTTGAAGGCCCCGAAGAGGATGCCGTCCACCCCAAGCCACTTGCCCAACTCCAGGTTTCGTTCCTGGGTGAGCCCGGAGGTCTCGAGCTTCAGGGCCTTCATCGCGGTTTGCACCTTGGTCCGCTCCACCAGTTTGATGGTGCCGGATTCCATCAGCTCCGTGATGAGCATGTCCGGCATGCCCTCCACGAAGGAGGAGAGCTCCCCAGTATTGTTGAGGATGTCCATGACGGCAAGCAGGGTTTCCTTCTTGGGCTCGGAAGCGGGGGCTCCCAACCCTGGTCGGGTCGTCCAGGTCAAAAGGAGCAGGAGGACTATCGTCGCGGGCATGGCATTTCCTTCGTGAGGTTCGTTTGGGCCGTGGGGTGTCCGGGACGATTATTTCTTGAAGTAATTGGAAACGCGGTCGTATACGGACTCGAGGGGAATCACACCCACGAAGTTGGCATGCAGCTTCATCTCGTCGTCCTTCAGCTGCAAATCGTAGTAGTGGCGGATGCCGGAATCGATGCAGAGCCAATTGCGGATGTAATACCGGATGCCCAGATTGTTCTCGATGGCCTCGTTGGTTTCGATGCTTCCCAAGGCCAGGCTGGTCACGTCGGTGGGATGCAGCATTTTGAATTCGTACATGAACATGGTCTTGGGACGGGACTGCCAGGAAATGCCGAGACGGGGATTGAACTTGGTGGCCTGCAAAGAATTCTCCAGCTCGGGCTTGCCTGCGATGGAGGTCACCTCATCGCGGATGATCTGGACGCCGGGGTGGAAGGTGAAGCGGTTGTCCCCGATCTGGAGGCCTTTGGAGACGACCACTTCGTACATGTCTTCCTTCATGGAGTAGGTGAGGTCGTCCTTGGCCCGGAAGGTATTCCGCAGGTTCTTGCTGGCGGAGATGGCTGCGGCGGGCAGGAATTTGGATTCCTTCATGAGGGATAGCTTGAAATAGCCCATCAGGATTTTGTCGGAGATGTCCTGGACGGTGTAATACTCATCCAGTTGGTAGCCAAGCTCCATGATGCCTCCGAAGCCCATGGACATGGAGGCCTTCATAGCCTCGGTATTCATGTTGGCGAAGGTGTTGTGGATGTTGCCCTGCCCTCCGAAGCGGACTTCGTACGACTTCAGGGAGTAGGCCGTGGGCAGGGTGAAGAGCCTGGGCAGGAGGTAGGGACGCGAGGTTTCGATGACGGCTTCTTCGCCGGCAGCTTCGGATTCCTGGTTTGCGGCTTCGAGGTCCTTCTCGACCTTGGCGTAGGCCTTGTTGGTATCGGATGCGGCAACATTCGAATCCTGGGCCGGAGCGGTTTGAGCATGCAGGGGCGAACGGGATATCCCGGCGAGCAGCAGGGAAAGGGCGATGGACGCTTTGATGGTTTTCATGGGTAGTCTCCTTTGGCAATGACCTTGGTGTGTGACGGCGAAGACCGCTAACGCAACGGCCGTGCCAGAATGGAAATGGCGGAATGGAGGTGGATTCCGGGGAGGGGATGGGTTATCGGGGTCGCGGGTGCGAATGCGTTTGCGCACAGTGCGCACAGTGCGCACTATGCGCAGGAGGTGGGGTGCGAGGCTTGCGCAGGAACCAAAAGATTTTTACAACTGAGCTTTCAGAGAAATCGACTAAGGAGCCGCGCTGGGCAATTCGAAGACCAACTCTTGGGATTTCAAGGTGCCTTTCCAAAGCCCCTTTATGCGCCCGGTGGTTCCCGCTTCGGAATCGGACCAAGTGTCCTTGAGGCACTTCCACGTCACCCTCACCTTATACTTCCCCGGCAACAAGCCTTCATAACGGAAGGGCCCCCACGATAACTCCCAAGCCGCCCCGTCATCCGAGGCCGTAAAGGACTCGTCCAGCAGAGAATCCACCTCACCCGGTTCTACTGAATCATACATGTCCGCTTCCAGGGCATTACTCCGCTTCATGATGGCGCGGGAGTCGAAAGGCTTGATGGTTTTACCGTCGGCGGACTTCAACGCCAACAGGCTGGGTTGGTGGAAGCTGTCGTGCAGGTAGAACTGGGGAACCTTGGACTTGTTGGCCAGTTCCGCGACCAGGCTCGGCCCCGCCCCAAAGGCGAGGCGCAACTCCATAGGTGCGGTATCCATAGGATTCCCTTTCTTCGCCCCGACGGCGGGCTTTTCAACGGACTTGGCCCGCGATACCGGAGCGCCGGAATCCGCTCGCACGCAGTTCACGGTATTCAACAGACACGCGGTGACGCACAGAGTCGATAAACCAAGCTTCAACGGTACTCCCGGATCCTTGGGCCGAACCCGAGGTTGAGCTCCACGAATCGGTATCCCGATCCCTTGCGGTAATATCCGAAATAGATTCGCCCGGCTGCCATGACCATGGGAAAATACCTTTCCTGATCCTTCGCCAGGCGCATCAGTCCCCGCTTCCGGTTCCAGGCGTACAGGCTTTCGCCTGAAGATCCTCCGGAAGCCGCGAAAACAAGGTGGAATCGCCCGCCCTTGTCCACCTGGAAGCGCGTTTCCACGATATCGCCCCGCAACACCAAATCGTCCACCGTATCGTGCAATGCCGGCTCCCCGTCCCATCCCACGGAAACCATATGCAAGGTCTTACCCTTGGTCCCATCGCGGAAGCAGGCCCGGAACAAAGACTCCGCCGCATCGAACTCGATCCACTCCGCCTTGAGCCGGGTGGAATGCAGGCGTCGTTCGGAAATCAACCCGCCCTTCCAATCCAAGTGCCGGTATACGAGACCCCGGGACTCGACAAGTTTGCGCCATCCGAACCGATCACCCATTTCCGGAAAAAGGGATCGAAGGAATCCGTCTGGAAAAAAGCCGGCTGGGCGCAGAACGCAAGGTCCGCCCGCAAGTCAGAGGGCAAAGAGCTGGAATACCAAGCCGCCAGGGGACGCAGGGCATTGTACTGGCGGAGAACCAGAGGCGCATCGACCCCATTTTTCGTCGGCGACCGGAACAACAAGGCCAGGCCGTCCATCACGGGATTGGCCCGGGAGGGAGCCATGTGGATTAGATCCGGATCCTCGACCTGGATTTCCGTCGCATCCGAACGTAAGATCACGCCCAGGCCCTCATCGTCCAAGCGGGCTTCCAGGTAATAGTTTCCCGCAGGCAAAGGATAATGCAGGGTGGACAAATCCATGTTCCACTTCCACTCCGCCCCCGCCGCCAGGGTATCCTTGAAGGGGCGTACATCCACGCGCGCCCCGGAGATCATCTTCTGCCCCGTAAGCCCGTCCATGCGCAACAGGGTCGATCCGTCTTGCCGATACACCACCAAGCCCTCGGAATAGCTCATGATGCAATTGTGGTCCTTCTTATCGTGATGCGGCCCGTTGGACTCCCCGGTATTCTCCGCATGGATGAGCCAGAAGCTATGGCCGATCTCATGTCCCACCACGTAATACACCTTGTCCGGATCCATCTGATCGATGAACACGGTGGAATCGGGCAGTCCCCAGGATGTGCTCCAGGTGACGTAACCCTTGTTCGCGGGCGTGACGGTATGATCGCCCTTCTTGGGGTCCTTCTCGATGTCCACGGGCTTATGGTTCAGGAACTCCAGTACGATGATGCCCACGGGGAATTCCTTGCGCAGGTTCTGGGAGAACTTCTTGCGGATGGGCTCAGGCTCAACACGTCCGCCACGGGCTTGTTCAAAAGGCTTGCGGTATTGAAGTCCACATGGGCCTTGGCGAACTCCTCCGAGATCTCGGCCCACTCGGATGAGCCAGTGCGGCCGGGCCATTTGACCACCACCGCCAGGCGATGGAAGCGCTGGATATGGAACTTGCCGGTATCCGCCCCGATGCGGGACTTCTCATCGGTGACGTTGTGATCCTTTTCCAGGTCCGCCTGGTTGGGCAGCCCGGTGAAATCCAGTTCCGCCCGCAGGAGATAATCGTCGCCCGCGATGTTGGACGGCCGGAAGTAAACGCCCGCCTTACCCACCCGCAGGGGTGTCTTGTCTTTGTCAATGCAGGCCTTGGAGAACACGAGCTTCTGGGCTTTATCAGGCTCCACTTTATGCGGCAGGTAGAACTCCCCAATCATGAACGGGCCGAAGTCCGTCTTGGGATGCACGCGGATGCCGCCGTAGTCCACGTGGCAATTGTCGTTTGCCGCGCCGCCCTTCAGCTTGAGGGCCTTCTCCAGGTACTTTTTGGGGAACCCCTTGTTGGCCGGCTCATCGGGCCATTGGATGGAAGTGTCCTCGGGGGGGTCGGTGAAGCGCCAGTTGACGCGCACGGGGCCCACGCCCTCCGGTGCCGCGCAGGGCTTGCCTGCCTTGCCCACCAGCATGATCTCGGCTTCCAGGGGAATGAGCGGCCTGTTCATGCGCTCTTTTTCCTTGGACGCCTTGTTGGTTTTGCCGAACTCGCCGTCCTCGTAGTTCATGGCCTCCACGCGCAGATGGCTCAGGGCCGCTGCATCCTTGATGGCCTTGCCGTCGAACCACTCGCGCTTATTCTCGCCTTTCTTGAGGGCGTCCTTGAGCTCCGCCGTGATTTTTCCGTCGTACCTGGAATACCTGGTCTGATGCATGGCCGGATGGTTGGCCTTGTAGCGGATGATGGCCTTCTCCAGATACTTTTCGGTATCCTTGCCCACAGGCCCGCCTAAGAACCCGAGATCATTGAGCTTGAACTAGACCCAGGCCTTCTCCTCGGCCTCGGGCGGCTCCTTCTCATTCGGGGTCCACGGTCCCTGCTTGAGAGCAATGGAGTGGTATAGGATCTTGAAATCCTTTTCGCCGCTATCCTGGCCGCCCCCGGCGATCTTCACCTTATAGGGCGAGTGAAGGGGATTGGCGGACAGGCCCTTGAGCGGGCCCGCGGTGGCGGTGCTCTTGCCGTCCCAATGGAAGACATGGGTGCCGTCGGACTTTTCGCCCGCCTCCAGTTCTTTTTCGAAGACGGGGCCGTTCGGATGATTGGACCCGGTGACGGTAATGGTGACGGGCTTGGCCTTGAGGCCGGTGAGGGTATAGCAGACGTCCAGGTTCTCTTTGCCCGGGGCGAACTTTTCATCCAGTTTGGTGATGGAGAGGGAGGGTTTGACATCCTCTTCCGGAGGTGCCGGGGGAGCGGAGGATGTCCGCTGCGGAGAGTTTGTGCGAGCCATAACCGTCAGGGTTCATCAGTGCCATTGGCTTAAATTTATAAAGGTTCTACCGGTGAACGCTATGTCCCATTTCGCTGGAGAGCACATCGTAAGGATGGGCCTGGGACTTCACCAATTTTATCATTTCGCATTGAGCCTATCGACCCTGGCTTCGGATGATCCGTTTTTCAACGGACAGAAAACGGTTTCCCTCGAAATCCGGAATCTGCTGCGATGGCGGAAAAAGGATTTGGCCTGGTGGTACAGGTAAAAAAGAGCCGTATTAATCGGCCCGTGAAACCGGTTCGCTCAGCGACCGGATTTCTTCATGGTGCGAAAAATCGGAGCCTTGCCCTTGAGGATGGAGCGATCGAATCCGCCCGGCTTACGTTGCGCCGGATCGATTGATTGCTTGGCTTTTTTAGCAGGGGTCGTCGGCTTGTCCGATGCGTTTGCTGCCTTATCGGCGGGGCTTTTCTTGTCCATGGATTAAATTAAGCTTTTTCCACGAGGGTCTGGTAGGCCGGCCGGCCCGGTAAGCCATTTTTGAAGGAAATTCTCCGCATAACATAGCTTTCTGGATTTTCTTCAACCGGTTGGGGAAATGGAGGTATCCAGGGTTGTAAAATGTGCAGGCGTCATCGGAGTGATGGCGCCCGCGATGGCGTTGCAGCCGCCTCAATGCCTCATGCGGTTTTGCAGTTTGCTGAAGGCGTTCTTGGCCTCCAGCCACGCCTTCTCCGCACCTGTCTTCATGTCCTCCCACTTGTCCTCGGAGGCGTTCCGCAGATCCGAGAGCTTTCGATCCGCATCGGCCCGTTTGGTGCGGTAGTCTTCATAGTCCTCGTCCTTCTCGAGCTCATGGTCCGCAGCCTCGCTTTTGCGATCGGCACGTTCCTGTTCCACCTTCGCGTCCCATTCGCTGAATTCCGAATTGATTTTGTGTTGATATTCGTCCTTCTTCAATCCTAAAAAATCCATGATTCCCATAGCGAGCTCCTTTGTGGGTGGTTTCCTATAAATAAGGTTCTGCCTGTCATGGGTACAACCTCGCCGTAAAGCCTACGGTTCTGATTTGGATCCACAAAGTCCTGTACTCCGATGAGGGCGTCTTGATCGTATCCAGTCTGACCGGGTGCGACCGGCTCAGGATTTGGCGAAAGGGCTCTCGCAGATCAGCCACAAGGTTCCTTAAGAAATCGTAAAGAATTGGGACTGCATCTGAGGCCTTAGATAAGACGGATTCTTGGCCAACCAGGGACCTTTCCCCTGGCCGGATTTCCACGAACAGACTCCGGACAAGCGAGGGTTCCGAAGTCAGAGCAAGTTTCCATCAGAAGCAACTTAAATAACCTGGAAAGTTACCGGCACATTTTTGTGCCGATTTAACCTGATTGGAACGGGAGGATGCATAAAATGAAATCCAAGCGGGCATGATTGATTACCTTTTTCCGACACCGGTCCATGTCCAACCAGAACCCCACAACATGATTGAATCGATTCTGCCTACCGGGGTCCTCTGCGTGGAAGGTCCCATCCTGACCGGCGGTTGGGACGTGATGCCCGAAGAATCCGCCCTGACGGCCGCCTCCGGGGAAAAACGGAAAGCCGAATTCCTTACGGGAAGGACCTATGCCCGCCGCGCCTTGGGCCTATTGGGCGCGGTCGCGCCACCCCTATTGTCCCATGCGGATCGCAGTCCCATCTGGCCGGAAGGAGTCGCCGGTTGCATCACCCATACCCGCGAATACTGCGCCGTGGCCGTGGCGAAGTCGACGGCATTCCGGAGTCTCGGCATCGATATCGAGAATCCGGGTAGAATCTCGGACGCAATCGGGTTGAAGATCTTTACGGATCCAGAGCGGGAGGCTTTGGCTGCCGGGCCGGTACTTTCGTTGCAAGAGCGGAAGAGCGCCCTGTTCTGCGCGAAAGAAGCATTCTATAAGATGCAGTTTCCGTTGACCCATGCATGGATCGGATTCCAGGACGTGAACGTAGTCCTGGAGGAGGACGGGACTTACGCATTGACCCTGTTGAAGAAAATCGGCGGGGAATTCGTCCCGGGCCGGGTTTTCAATGGCAGGTTCATCGTAACCCCGGAGCGGGTTGGGACTTTCATGACGCTCTTCCGATAACTGGGTACTTTACCGGTATGGGTGCGAGGATTCGGCGGCTACCACCGCTTCCTAAAAGGCTTCCTTGATATTGATGGCCGGGGCCACGCTCCCGTCCACGAACCCGATGTCTACGCGGATGTTCATCTTCTGATCCGGATTCATCGCGTATCTGATCCCGAATCCGAAAGCCGCCCGGAAAGGGTCCATCGCGAAGTCACCGACCTCGTGGGCCACCTGGCCGGCTTCGGTGAACACGGCCCATCCCAGGCGGTTCCTGATCCACGGCGCGCTCAGCCAATTCCAATCGGGCAGATAGCTTTTGTATTCCCCCTGCACCACCAGCAGGTGGCGATCGCGGTACTTGCCGCGGACCATGCCGCGCATGATATGGTCCCCGTCCGGGGTCGAGAGTTCCCGGAAGGGCACGTTCCCGTTCTTCAGTTGCAGGGTTGCGGCCACGCCGATGGCGCCGGTCTCGAACAAGGGCAAGAACTGGCGGGCCTCGAAGGAATAGGAATCGAAATCGAACTCGCTGCCCCAGGCTCCGCGGTACCACGCAGCCTTGGTCCGCAATAGACAGCCGCGGCGGGCCCAATAGATTTCGTCGCGCTTGTCCAGGGTCATCACCGCGCCGATGCCGCTTGAAAGGCCCCCTTTGAAGCCGGGAACCGAGTTGGTGAAGAGTGCTGCAGCGCCGTCGGCTTCGATGTCCTCATACTTGAATAGAGCTTGGGGACCCAGGGAGAAGCCGGGCAGCAATTCCCGCTCCACCGTGAGGCTACCGTTCACGCCTTGGGCCAGATAAGGGTCGGCGCTGTCCTTGGGGATGTCGCTGGCGTTACTGAGGCCGTAGAAATCGGCGGGCCAACGGATATAATTGAGGTCCGCGGTCACGTGGTAGAGGTTTTTCTTGAGGTACCATTCCGGGAACAGGTTGACCTCCACCTGCATTTTCTGGGAGACCCGGGCCGCGAAGCCGAAGGTGGATGATTTATTGAGGGTATCCCCCGGATTGAGGTAACGGATCACCAACGCGCCCGCTTGTACACCGGTTTCGGCGTTGGACATGAGGATGGGGACCAGGCCCCAACGCTGGAGGTCCGCCGATTTCACGACCGGCGCGGGTATCGGTTGGGCATCGTCGGCGCGGGAGGGGGGTGCGATCGAGACGGCGGCAGCGATGGCGAGCAGGAGGGGGACGCGACGTGGGTCGATGGACGGCTTCATGGTTCTCCCTGTGAGGGTGGCTTTGGTTGGACGAGTGTCGCTGCGGTTCGGACACTATCCCCCGGCAACGGACGCCGAAGCTGACGGGGCCGCTTGGGTCGTGGGTGCCGTGGGTTCCATCGCCGCGGTTCCAAGCAACTGACGCACCTTGGCCTCCAAGGCCGCCGCAGTCGTGTCCGCGGGCATGGGTTCGCCGATGGCGATTTCGATCTTGCGGCGCGAAGGCTTGGGCACTCCGGCCATCGCCTTGCCGCCCTTGCGGCTGAAAAAGCTACCCCACAGGCCGCTGATGGACATGGGCACCACGTTCACCGGGTCCGATGCGAGGATGCGTTCCACTCCCGGCCGGAAGGGATTTAGGGAGCCGTCGTAGGTGATCTTGCCTTCCGGAAAGATGCAGACCAGGTTGTCGTCCTTGAGTTCCTTGGAGATGAGGGCGAAGGCTTTTTCCTTGGCGGCGGGATCTTCCTTGGAGGGGGCGATGGGAATGGCCTTGGAGAGGCGGAAGGCCCAGCCCAGGAAAGGATTCTTGAACATGTTGTGGTCCATGACGAAGTGCACCGGGCGGCGACAGGCGGCGGTGATCACGAACCAATCGATGAAGCTTACATGGTTGGCCACGATGACGGCGGGGCCGTTGCGGGGGATGTTGTCCCGGCCCGTATAGCCCAGTCGGTACACGGTGCTCGCCAGGATCCAGATGATGAAGCGCATGACGAATTCCGGGATGAGCAGAAAGATGTAGGTGCAGACCACCAGGTTGAGGATGGCGGTGAAGAGGAGGATTTGCACGGTGTTGAACCCGATCCTGAACAGCACCATGGTGATGAGAGCGGATCCGACCATGAAGACGGCGTTGAAGATATTGTTGGCGGCGATGACCCGCGACCGCGAGCTTTCGTCCGAGCGGTGCTGGATGAGGGCGTAGAGCGGGACGATGAACAGGCTGCCGAACACACCCACCATGCCCAGATCGATCATGGCGCGGATGCCGGCGGCGGCGTGGGGTCCACTGAGCAGGGCGCGGACCCCCAGAAGGTCGGTTCCCGCAGGCGGGTAGGCGATGAAGGCCAGGTCCGCCAGGAACAGGGTCATTCCAAAGGCGCCGATGGGCACCAGGCCCAGTTCGATTTCCCCGCGGGAAAGCTTGGCGCAAAGGATGGAGCCGATGCCTACGGAAATGGAGAAGACCGCCAGGAACAGGGTCACGACGGATTCGTTGCCTTGCAGCATGTGCTTGGTGAAATTGGGCAACTGGGCCAGCAGGGTCGCGCCGAAGAACCAGAACCAGGAAATGCCGAGGATGGAATTGAAGATGGCGTCCTTCTTGCGGATGATGCGTGTGAGGACGACCATTTCACTGAAGGGGTTCCAATTCAGCTTGAGCTTCGGGGCCATGGCGGGAGCTGGCGGAATCCGTGTCGAGATCAGATACCCAGCCATGGCGACACCCAAAATGGAGCCGGAAATGGCGAAGATATTGCGTTGGCCGGCCAGGAGACCCCCGGCCAAGGTGCCGATGAGGATGGCCAGGAAGGTACCCATCTCAACGAGCGCGTTGCCCGTGGTCAATTCGTTTTCCTTGAGGTGCTGGGGCAGAATACTGTACTTGGCCGGACCGAAGAAGGACGAATGGGTGCCCATCAGAAAGAGGGTGACGAACAACAGGGCGGTATGACCGGTGTAGAATCCCACCGCGCCTATGAGCATGATGCCGATCTCGGCCACCTTGACCAGGCGCATGATCCGGGACTTTTCGAACTTGTCCGCAATCTGGCCGGCCACGGCGGAGAAGAGAAAGAAGGGCAGGATGAAAAGGCCCGCCGCCAGGTTGATGAGCATGCCGGATTCGGCTTCGGTGGCCGCGGCGAACGCGATCATGATGACCATGGTGTTCTTGAACAGGTTGTCGTTTAGGGCTCCGAGGAACTGGACCCCGAAAAAAGGGCCGAAACGTTTTTGCGCAAGCAGGTTGAACATGCTCATGACATCTCCGGGAATCGTTGGGAAAATCGGGGCAACACGGTCCCCAAAGGATAGAATTTAATGGCTTCTTTTCGCATTCCTGGGGTTGGACGCGCGTAGGGGTGATGGCTGTAACGGAGGGGGGGGCAAAGGGCGGAATCAAACCGTTTCCCGAGGAAAACTGCCTTTTTCCTGGACATTTTGCCAGATCAGGGGCTGTTTGAAGTGGAGGCCCGGTTCATTCAGAAGTCCTTCTCCCCGGAGCCACTGGTCAGGGCCGTCCGCGAAGTCCTGGATCAGATGGTAGCGTACATACCCTTCGAAATGGGGGAAACACGAAATCGCATTTGGTACCTAAACAGGTTCCAGGAATGTTATTTAAGAAGTAATACTCCGTTCTCTCCCATTGAGGCTTTATGGATTCCGAAAAGGCTGCCGATTCCACAAGGAATGTGAAAACCCCGAAGGATCAGGCCGAGGACCTAGCCATGAAGGTGCGGGAACGGACCCTCGACTTGGAACACCAACTCCAATTCAACCGTACGCTCACTGAGAATGCGGTATCCGGACTCATGCTGATTGACGAAAAAGCCCGGATCGTTTCCATGAACCGCGCGGCCGAAAAGTCGATCGGGTGGAAATTGGAAAATGCCAGGGGTAAAAAGCTCCATGACCTGACCCATCACAGCCACCCTGACGGGACGCCTTATTCCGCATCGCTTTGTCCGATTGAATCCGCTTTGAGAGGCGACTTGAACGTTTTGAATAGGGACGAGACTTTTGTCACCAGGGAGGGCAAATTTTTCCCCGTTTCCTATTCCATTGCGCCTCTAAAGGTGGAATGGGCGATTACCGGCGCCGTATTGGAGTTTCGGGACATTACCGAGGGGACGAAAGAAACGGCCCGTTTGCGGCTATCCGAAGACCGGTATCGACGGCTTTTTGAAACGGCGCAGGATGGGATCCTGATTCTGGATGAAACCAACGGGCGAATCGAAGATGCCAATCCCTTCCTTTTGGAACTGCTGGGTTATTCCAAGGAAGAGCTGTTGGGCAAGCAATTGTGGGAAATCGGTTTTTTCAAGGACATCGACGCAAATCAGGAGGCATTCAAGAAGTTGAAGGTGGAGGGGTACATCCGATACGAGGATCTGCCGCTGAAGACCAAGCAGGGCGAGAGCCGGGATGTAGAATTCGTCAGCAATAGCTATGTGGTAGATGTTCGAACGGTCATTCAATGCAATATCCGCGATATCACCGAGCGGAAAGAGGCGGAAAGAGCCCTTTACATCAGTGAGGAAACGGTCCGCCAATCCAAGAAGATGGAGGCCATGGGTAAGCTTTCCGGAGGCATTGCCCATGATTTCAACAACGTGCTTACGGCGATCAACGGTTATGCGAGCATGGCCCTCCCCATGGTCGAATTGAACGGGACCGTGCACAATTACATTTCGGAAATCATCAAGGCCGGAGAAAGGGCGACCGGTATGACCCGGCAATTACTGGCTTTCAGCAGGCAGCAGATTCTCGCCCCCAAGGTTCTAGGCCTGAACGCCATCATAAGCGACATGAACGGCATGATGGACAGATTGATTGGAGAAGCCATCCATATCAGGCAGAATCTGGCTCCGAACCTCGGGCGGATTAAGGCGGATCGGGTCCAAATCCAGCAAATCTTAATGAACCTCGTCATCAACGCGCGCGATGCCATGCCCAAAGGTGGCGATATCACCATATCGACCCGCAATGTGATATCGGAGGGAGAATTCGCGACTTTGCATCCTGAAACGGCGGAGCGCAACTTTGTCCTGCTCTCGGTGCGGGATACGGGAACGGGCATGAATGAGGAAACCAAGGCCCGGGCCTTCGATCCTTTTTTCACCACCAAGCAGATAGGCAAGGGAACGGGGATGGGACTGGCGACGGTTCAGGGTATTGTGGAACAAAGTGGTGGCTATGTCACGCTGGAGACCAGTCCCGGAAAGGGTTCCACCTTCGGGATCTATCTCCCCCTCACGGAAATGGCCGAGGATGGCCACCCATCCATCCCTGCGGAGGCGGATGCGGGGGAACGCGGATTCGAAACGATAATGCTCGTCGAAGATGAGGCGCTGGTCCGGACTTTCGTCCGCACGGCGTTGAAAAGCTATGGCTATACGGTGATGGAGGCGCATTCCGGAGCGGAAGCCCTGGCCATGATCCAACCCAATCATATTACCGTGGATCTTTTGTTGACGGATCTGAGGATGCCCGGGCTGACCGGTCAGGACCTGGCCCGAGAGTTTCTAGTGCTTCGGCCCGACTGCACGGTTCTTTTCATGTCGGGGTATATTGATGAACTAAGCGTCCGGAACGGCATAGTAGAAGGTGGGAATGGGAACCGGTTTATCCAAAAGCCGTTTTCCCCCGCGCAGGTCGCCAGAGCCGTTCGCGAAGCCTTGAATCAGACCGCTTCCAAAGTCGGTTGATTCCGGCCTCGGATTTTCCTGGAACCCCATGCCCAGGGTTAATCTATGCGGGCCCCAGATCAGAACACAGCATGGTATTAGGCCGGATCGACTAAGTGGTGGTTCAGGGTTCAGGGTGGCGACTTCAATGGACCTCAAGGGAGATCCTCCAATTGCCACCCCTTCGACCCGAAACGCAAATCCCGCTCCACGAAGGTCCATACCACCAGTTTTTTGCCCTCCAGCAACTCTCCGCGCCGGGCCAATTGCTGGCGCACCACCGTGGAAGCCCCGCCGTCGTTGACGATGGACGCGATGGGCCGGTTCAGCTTGTACGCCACATGGGCTATAACCCCCGCGCTGCCGGGCGCATCGGTCTGGTAGATGCGGGAGAAGCTGTCGCCCAGCCACAAAATGATGGAAGCCGGATCGTCCTTATAGAGCTTTCCGGTCTCCGCGTCCGCGATCTGGGTCACCCGCACGGATTCCTCCGGCCAGATTTTCCTGCGGTTGGGGACCTTGGTCATTTCCGCGATGTCGCCCCAGCGCGCCACGGTCGTGTCCTTTATGACGAAGCGCGGCGCGAAGGTGGAGGAATCCTGCGGGCCCAGCACCGCGGCGGTGTCGGCGTCCGGGATCATCTGTTTGATGCGCGAGGCTAGGGCTTCCGCGGCCACTTCCATGCCTTGGGGGGTCCAATGGCTATCGCGCTTCAGATACAACAGCGGTCCGCGCGCGGACTTGGCCTTGAGCAGGGGATCGAAGAGATCCGCGACCTGAAACCCGCGCCCGCGCAAATCGGTCAGGAGCGCCTGAGTGGGGGAGGCTGGCTCGCCTTTGAATCCGCTCCACAGCTTTTCCGGATAAATCGATGGTTTGCCCGGAATGGGCACCACCAGCAAATCGATACCGCGGGCCTTGAGGCGATCCCGGAAATCCTCCATGGCCACCAGGGGATTGCTCAGGTTCACGTGCTTCCCGGCGATGACGGTGTCGAACGTCCCCTTATAGAAACGATCGTCCGTGTAGGGTGGATGCAACAGGTAATCCACATCCTGGTTGTAGAAGAGCCAATCCTCCTCTCCCTTGATGGACTTGGGGGCCATCTCCCCGAGCACATCGTACCGCAACTGCAGGGTTACGGGACGGATCCACTTGGCGAAGACACTCCGATCCTTGGCGTTTTCGTCCCAGCGATGGAGGTTCGCCTTGGTGGGGTTTTGCTTGAAGACGTTGAAGAGATGAGGGAGTTCCTTGGCCACCATCATTTCGTGGACGGCCTGATACAGGGGGATGCCTGCGGAGATTGCGAGAAGAGATGCTACCACGGTCCATTCCAGTTTTCTCATAGGCGCCTCAGAACTGGAAATAGAGGAAAGGGTTGAAGGCCTGAGTATACATCATCACCACGGCCACAAGGAACAAGGTGAAGACCACGGCGAACCGTCCCCAGGAAAGGTGTTTGCCGAATTCATAGCTCTGGATGGGCTGGATGATGGCGATGGCGCAGATCAGCATGTTGAGCAGATCACTCTTGGTGTAGATCTCCGCTTTGAGCAAATCCGAGAAGACGGCGGGATTTCCCATGCCGAACATGCTGCCAAGGTAACTGAAAGCGTGAGGCAGGCCGTCCGCCCGGAAGAACACCCAGGTGATGAGCACCACGATGAAGGTCACCGCCACGCGCACTTGGCGCGGGGAGCGGGCATAGAACGGTTGCTTGCCGCTCCAGCGTTCGATGCAGAGCATGATGCCGTGGATGGCTCCCCAGACGATGAACTGCCATTGGGAGCCGTGCCAGAAGCCTCCCAGCAGCATTACCAAAGCCAGGTTGATATAGGTGCGGGTCTGGCCCTTGCGGTTTCCGCCCAGGGAGATGTACAGGTATTCGCGCAGCCAAGTGGATAGGGAGATGTGCCAGCGCCGCCAGAAATCGGTGATGCTGTCGGCATGGTAGGGCGCGTTGAAATTGCGGATGAGCTCGAAGCCGAACATCATGCCCAGCCCCAGGGCCATCACGGAATACCCGTTGAAGTCGAAATAGATCTGGAAGGCGTAGGCGAGTACTCCCCACCAGGCGTCCAGGGCGTGCGGATTCTGGGCCCCGAAGGCGGCGTCGGCGATCTTCCCCACCGGATTGGCGAGCAGGATTTTCATCGCGAAGCCCAGGAAGAACAGCATCACGCCTCGGGAGAAGAGGGAAAGGCTATGGGTCCGCGAGTGGAGCTGCTGGGAAAGGACGTTGTAGCGCAGGATGGGGCCGGCCACCAATTGCGGGAACAGGGAGACGAAGCAAGAAAAGTCCGCGAAGGATTTAACCGGTTTTTCACCCCGATAAACGTCGATGATGTAGCTCATGCTGTGGAAGGTGTAGAAGGAGATGCCAATGGGGAAGGCGATCTTCAAGACACTGAAGGTGGGCTCTCCTACCGCGGCCAGCAGATGGTTCAGGTTCTCCTGCGTGAATACGCCGTACTTGAACACGCCGAGCAGGCCGAGGTTCATGATCATGGAAAGGGTCAGGGCGGTCTTGCGATGATGCGGGCTCATGCCTTCCCTGCCCAGGTACAGGCCGAAGAGGTAATCCGCCACGTTGGTGAACATCATCGGCAGGACGAACCAGGGTTCGAACCAAGCGTAGAAGATGTAGCCTACGACGGTGAGCCAGAGATTACGCAGCCAATACCGGGACTTGCCCGGCTTGGGGTCGGCCTGGAACGGGATTAGGTAATAGACCAGCAATACCAGGGGTAGGAAATAGAACAGGAAGACGTCTTCGGTGAATACCATGGCTATATGTGTCCGCTGCCGTTATTCGAAGAAAATGTCGGGCCAGCGGTCGTTGCCGGTATGGTAGGTCAGGCGAGCGGCCTTATCGGGAGCGTCGCCGATTTTCCACAGGAAGATCTCGTAATCGGCGAGGTCGTGATCGTGGCCCCTTTGGGTGATGCCCCAGATCAGGTAATCGGCCTTGGGCGAAAGCCGGGGAAAGTATTCGTGGGATCGGCGTCCGGGCATGTCCATGAACACGATGCTCTTGCCGTCGATTTTGCCTCCGTCGATCTTGCCATGGGTGCCGTCTTCCTTCAAGTCGAAAGCGAAGATGGACGTGCCGCCCACGCCGGTTTCGTTGACGCGGACGCACTTGCGCGAGTCGGGAAAGAAGCTGAATTGGCAGCCGCCGCCGGAAGTGAAGTATTTATGGTTCTTAAGATCGAGAATGCCGGTTTCCCTGGAGCCGCCGCGCAGGGTAAGGGCCAGGAAGCGGCCATCGTCCGAAAGGGAGGGGTGTTGGGCCAGACCGCCTTTCCACTCCTTTTCGCCGTCCGCGATCATGGCCTCTCCGGTTCCGTCCGCATTGCACTTGTAGACCTTGGGTCCGCGAGAGTAGACGATGGACTTGCCGTCCCGCGTCCAGTTGGCCCAGGTGGAATTGGGGATGAGCAGTTTTTCGCCGGTGCCGTCGGTATTGACGACCCAGGTATCCCAGCGCTCGGGAAAATTGGCGTCGGTTTCGATGGTCCAATCGATTTTGGAGCGTACGAAAATGACTTGCTTTCCGTCCGGGGAGAAGCGGGAATACCAGTCCGTTTTGGGACCCTTGGTGAGCGGCTTCGCGTCCGAGCCGTCGATGTTGGCGATGTAGATGTCGTGATTTCCGTCACGGGAGGTTGACCAAATGATTCTGCCTTTAAGTCCTTTTGTCACGGACTGGAGGGTAGATGTCTCGGCCGCTTCGGGCGTTCCGGGTTTCCCCTTGGGCGGAGCCGCATGGGCCGGCACGACAAGGCCGGCGAGCGCCATGGTGAGGGAAAGTGTCGCGATGGTTTTTCGGATACCGGCGCTATGAGACATTCGAAACCCTCCTTAAGGCGAATTGATAAGGTACAAAAACTCACGGTGTCGCAACGGTCATCCGCTGCACAGCCGGCACCTTGCGGGCCTATCGATCTCCCCGAAAAAAATTATGCGAGTAAGAAACATGTGTGTTACGGTAACATCATTTCCTCTTGCAATCGGTCGTCCGCAGCATAAACTTGGACTTCTCCTTAGGCACGTTGAGACCGCTCAGGACGAGGCCTTGGACCGGAACCGCGCGGAAAATCAGGGAAACGCAAATGCATAGCCATTCCCTATTCAGCTCCATCGTTCTCCCCCTGTCTTCGATTGTCCAGGGATTATCGACTGCGGATGCCAGGCGTGAGAAGCCTTCAATCGCAGTCAACCCTGGAGTAAGCGCGGGCACTTGGAAGTGAAGGGCCCTCGGAATCCAATTAAGGCCCCGCTTTCCCATCATGGGTGGCGCTTTTCCTGGCGAAAACGGGGAAAAGCCGGAAAACAGGTTCGGGAAATCTCAAATGCCCGGATATGTGCCGATATCGCTCCTATTCCGTTTTACACCGAGAGACGAAAATTGCTAGGTAAGGCCAGGCCCCACCTTCGATTACACAACTTGGGCCATGCTATTAACTTTGAAACCAGCGATTCACATCGGTGAAGCCGACCTCCACCTGCGGGAATCCAGAAGCCGGTTTTTGGCGGAAAACGGATCTTAACCTTGAGTGGGAAAGCGCCGGTTGAAGCCGGGTCAAGGCATTAGTTTGATGAGAGCAGAAACGGCGATTCCATGAATATCATCCAAGCCTTGTCCCTATCGGCCTCAGCCCTGGTCCTTTTCTCCTGCCAGGATCAGGGAAGCG
>JALYSE010000272.1 GCA_030854955.1 Fibrobacterota bacterium
GGTCGCCACGTTCAGTTCGTCATGGCCCATAAACCCGCGGTTCGCCACATCTTCATTGGCATCGGGCCCCACGTCGCCCCAGATGACCCAACCGGTCTTCGAGTCCACGGTGAAGCGGAATGGATTGCGCATGCCCATGGCGAAGATTTCCGGCCGGACCTTGGCGAGTTCGGCGGCTGACCAGAAAGAGGAGTAGGCATCCTTCATATTGCCTGCGGGAATGGTGTAGTACTTGCCATCCACGAGGGCGGGTTCCGGATGGATACGGATGATTTTGCCGCGCAGGTCGTTGGTGTTGGATGAAGATTTCTGAGCATCCTTCCCGGGCTCCTTATAATAGATGGGTGCGAATCCGTCGTTGGGCCCGGAATGGGGATTGGTGTCGTCTCCGGTTCCGATTAGCAGGTTACCCTTCTCATCGAAAACGATTCCTCCGCCGGCGTGGTATTGTCCGCCGGAGACCCGGCCGACCCGCAGAATCTCGGTCTTGGAAGCCACATCCAGCTTGTCGCCTGTCACGGTGTAGCGAGAAAGCACATGGGCTCGGTTGGTCTTGTCCGGATCGGTATAGAACACATAGAGGAAATGGCTCTGAGCGAAATCCGGCGGGGCGGCAACGCCGAGAAGGCCATCCTCGTTTTCGTCGCGGATGGCCACGGTGCCTGCCAAGACCGGCGTGGCGGAGCCAGGCTTATAAACCTGGATGTTTCCCGTATACATTTCCGCGATGAACACGCGGCCGTCTGGGACCACCGCTATCTGCACGGGACGGTCCAGTCCCGTCGAGAGCAGAATGTTCTTCTTGAAATCGGTGGCCTTGGGTTCCGGGCAGGTCTGCGCCCCCGCATTGCCTGCTAATAGGCAAGCTACAGCCACCAATACCGTCAATTTGCGGTTGGGCCCCCCCAAGGTTCCCCTCCTTGCTTCTCGCCGCTGCTTGCAATTGATTGTCTTATCCATGAATACTTCCCCCTGAAAATCGGAATCTCTTCCGTTGTGAAACCCCACGGGACGCGCTTGCTTGAGCGCCCCGGATGCATCCAAGGCGCATCAACCAAGAATACCCGGGCCTAAAAGCCGACCATGGCCGGAAAACCCGATCCCGTCCTCTGGTTCCCGAAACTCATTCGGATCCAATCCGCGTCCCGGGCGATGGAATGGACCTGGGCCTCATCCAGACCGCCTTCGAACTCATGTCCGAGTTTGCCGTTCCCATGCTTCCCAAAGGTGAAGTTGAGCGGGAACTGGAATCCCACCACGCCGGGGGCCGCGCGATTGACCGCTTCATCACCGTCCACGTATAGGCGCAGCACGCTTCCGTCGAAGGTACCGGTGACCAGGTGCCAGTTCCCATCGTTGAACGCCGTCCCTTTGACACTGATTTCAAACCAGGCCACCTTCGAACCCGAAGGGGGATCCGGCGGCCAAAACCATAGATGAAGGATGCTGTCCTTATAGACTCGCAGGCCGTAATTATCCCCCACGTTCATCAGTTCTCCGCCCAAGTAGCCGAACTTCTTGCCCGTAGTCTTGTACCACAGGGATATGGTAAAAGAGGAGTCCAGCATAAGACTAGTGGAAACCTTGGGGGATTCGATGTAGTCCCCGGAATCCAGCCCATGTCCCGCGCCGATGATGCCCGCCCGGGAAATGCTCTTCACGCGGTCATTGCCGTGGCTTCCAGCGCCGGTGGCATCCTTGAAGAGCCCATTTGCGGTGGTGTCCGCCGCCTCTTCGGAGAGATGCCAAACGCCAGCGAATCCGGCCACGGTGTCAAACACCGGGCGCATGCGCCCGGAGGAAGCATCCTGCTTCCCCCAATGCATATTGATGAACTGCGATGCGCTTCCGGCGCGGACCGTATCCACGCGCACCCATACATCCGCTTTACCCGCCCGCGCGTCCCAGGTCTCGATTTCCCGGGACAAGGGCATGCCGTCCTGCCTGGAGAAGCGCAGGTCCGCGCCACCGGCCGCCGCCTTGGAAAAGTCGAAACCGGGAGCGGATAAGCGCACCAAGAGGGGGAAGTCCCTTTGATCCTTGGAAATGGCGATTCCGGTGCCGGTGGTATTGAGGACCAGCTTCGCGGATTTCGACCAGGTGGCGAACGAGTTGACATAGGTGACCTCGGATTTGCGGATGGCCACGTCGGTCGCAAGGACTATGGGGCGGGAATCTTCGTCGCCCTTGGTGTAGACCACCGTGGGCATTAAACCTTGCGGTAAGGAATCCAGCAGCACCTTTCCGGTGATGCGGATCTCGGAATTCACCCGGGCGCGGAAGGTCGTGCCCGGTATGTACACGTAGCCTAGGCCGGAATCCAGGGTCTCCGGAAGGGGAACGGACATGACTCCGGGAGCGTGCAGGGTATCCTTGGGCACAATCACCGAGTCGGCTGCCAGCTTAATTCCATATACCAAGGAACGGGTCCGGCCGCTCTGATCGTGGAACTGCATGTTGTAGCTACCCGCTTCCAACCGGGTGAAACGATAGCGCCCATCCTCATCCGTAGTGTCCTTCTGGGAATCGGGCACGGCGCCGCCGTTGACCGGATTGAAATCGGAGGTCAGGATAAAGACCTCCACTCCTGCGATGGGAAGACCATCTCCCTTAACCACCTGGCCCGCCACCCGGGCATTACCGGTCTCGGTCGCGTCGCCGCCCAAGGCCACCTTGGATCCGCAACCATGGAACATCCAGGCTGAGAGGCCTAGGGTTGCCGCGAAAAAGATTTTACGCAAGCCCGGGAGCGTCATTTTTTCGCCGCCCGGCCCACGGGGAACAATTGGAAATTCAGTTGGTACACCCGGTCCGGCGATTTCGATTCCATGGCCAGAACCATGATCTCCTTGCGGAAGGCTTGGATGCGCGCCTTGATGCGCAGAAAATCCTCTTCGCTGATACCCAGGGTCAGGGCGGAGATGTCCCGCTCCTCTTTGCTCGAGAGATCGTGGGCACCTTCGGCAAGCCGCGAAACCTGCTTATGATAATTGACGATGTTCAATGAGGCCACTTCGTCTCCCGTGGAAACCACGGCGTTGCTCTGGGTGTACCGACCGTCCTTTCCGGCCACGATCAGGTCCAGTTTTTCCAGGAGCCGGACGGATTTCTTCGCCTCGCGCGCGGGAATGGCCGGCATCAGACACCGGCCCAGCAACCCGAAATCATGCCCGCCCTCGCCGTCGCGGAAATCGACCTTGGAAACCATTGAACGAATCACCGGATGATACCACTTGATGTAATAGTCGTACAGCTCTTCGCCGATCTCGGTGATTTTCAGCTTTCGCTTCAAGCCGAGCATCCGCTGGAAGTAATGATCCTTCACGCCGTTGGTGCGCGCCTGGGTGAAGGGGACCATCATTTCGAAATACCCCGATTCCGCCTTGGTCATCTTGAGGGCCTTGGCCACCCGGATGATCGAATCGGCGGACAGGTTCTTGCTTCCCTTGATGAGATGCAGCAGCCAGGAAGTGGAATTCATCCCGGTGAGGCGCGAGAACTCCCGGTAGGTGAAGCCGGTTTCCTTTTTCTGCTCCTCATAGTAGTCCTTGAGGAAGAACCTGTAGTTGGTGTATTCGTAGATGGATTTCATTTTTTTACACCGGGTTGGTAAACAAGTCCGGTTGTTCCCAAGATAGCGGCAAACCGGTGGTTGTCAAGCTGTTCCGAGGGAGATTCCCTGATATCGTCAGTTAAATTATGGAAAAAAGCCATTTCAAGCTCCAATCGCCTTAAATTCGAAGATTGCTGTTTCCAAGAATACCTATCTCCATGGGCTCCCAACTCTCAAGTTGGTAAACAATCCTATCGGATGGAAACGATTCATTTATAGCGACGAGGTTCACCACTCAAAAGGTATAACCGGCTTAATTTACTTGTCCCAGTGGTTGCCCCTCACATGTGGAATGCCGCGATGGGGAGTAAAGCGTGTAGGCTTACTGCGCTCGGAGAGAACAACCGATGGCTTGTTTCAAAGGACCGCATTTAGGCAACTATACGGGACCGGCCTGTTCCCGCGCCCGGTCCAGGATCTCCGATGCGGCCTTTGCAAAAGCGGCCAGCAAGGCTTCCGCGTCCGCCAGTTCGGTCTCCCCCACCACCTCGTAGTAATATCGGAACTTCGGCTCGGTGCCGGACGGACGCAACAGGATCCAGCTCCGGTCCGTGAACACGATCTTGAGCCCATCGGCGGTATTGGTGCGCGCCACGATCTTTTCCATAGCGCCCACCTTGATCCGATCGCCTTCCTTTACGATGCCGCCTTCCAGAACGTTCATGACCGCGTCCTTGTAGCGTTGCCAGGCCTCGACGGAAACGCCCTTAACGTCCGCCCCGCCCTTGCCCGGGTAGAACCAGCCGAATTCCCTGCGGAGGTCCAGGTAGAGTTCGGATAGGTTGCGGCCGGAACTGGCCATTGCGTCAAGGGAGGACAGGAATCCCGCTAAGGCGCACTTCTCAAGCGTGTGCCCGGCGAAGGAAGTGCCGTCGCTCTCCTCGTAGGCCATGATGGCTTCGCCTTTGGAAAGGGGGCTGCGGAAATTCTTGAACCCCACCGCGGTCTCGAACACCTTTTCGCCGCGCTTGCGGGCAATCTCGGAAGCGAACCCGGACGAGGGTACGGTGGTGGCCAGACCGCCCCTGAGGCCGCGCCGGAGCAGGTTGGCATAGCCGATAGCCCCGTACCGGTTCATGTCTATGTCCAGGCGCGCGTCCGCATACCGGATGCGATCGGCGTCCGGATCCAAGGCGGCGGCCAAGGTGAGCCTTCGGCCGGATTTGCGGAGCTCTTCAATCAAGATGGCCTGGTTCTTGGCGTTCGGTTCCGGCTTCACGCCGTGAAAGGAAAAGTCGTCCTCGGTATTGTAGAAGCGGATGGCTTGTGCGCTTTCCAGGACCGCCAGGGTTTCCGGGCCCAGCAGGTTCTGGATGTAGCCCCGGGAGGAGCCGTGCATGTTGTCCACGGCGATGGAAAGGTCCTTGGCGTTGCTGCGGAGCCAGGCACGTAAGGCGGCCAGATTGAAGACCTTGCTTTTGGTTTCCACGAAGGCCGTGAACATGGAGGCGGCGTCCACCACCGTCCTAAAGGGGCGGAAATCCGCCGTGGCCCGGACCAGCGGTTCCGGGGATCGCATCAAGGCGTTCGCATGCTCTTCGATCAAGGCGGTGAGATTGACGTCCGCCGGGCCGCCGTCAGCGGGGTTGAACTTGATGCCCGCGTATTCCATGGGATTGTGGGAAGGCGTGAAATTGATGGACCCGGCCGCGTTCAATTCGGTGAGGATGGCGGAGCCGACGCCCGTGGGGCATTCACCCACGTCGAAGATGCGGATGCCTTCGGTGGCCAGTTCGCGCATGGCGCAAGCCATGAACTCATCCCCCATGAAGCGGTTGTCCCGCAAAACCAGGATCCCGGCCGACTTCACCTTCTCGAAGCCATCGTACCCGTTGGTGCGCAGAAACTCGCCGGTCTTCATCATCGCGATGATGCCGCGCACGACCTTGTGTACGTTTTCGATTGTGAAACCTTCGCCGATGGCCTCGCGCCAGCCCGAAGTGCCGAACACGACCGTGGTGGGCACGGAGGATTCCCGCGCCAGGCGGCCCTGGAATTCGCGGATGCGGGTGATAAGCTCCACGCAGGCGTGCCGAACCTCGGCAGGAAGGGGGTGGGTGTTGAAGCAGGCTCCCAGGTGAAT
>JALYSE010000273.1 GCA_030854955.1 Fibrobacterota bacterium
GTTATTGAGTTCATCGCGGAAACGAATCATAAAGCGCCTCCCCTTTCTTAAATCGCGACAACACGTCGTCTCGGCACCGAAGCGCCTTTTTGTGTGGAATAATCCCTTTTATAAACTATTGCGCTGCACTATATTAAGCACATCTGGCAGACAATCAAGCCGGACCCGCAAAAGGAGCAAAAAATGAGCAGCGAAACCAAAATGGCGACTGTCGAGATTTCCGACGGCTTCCACGGCTCCTCGCCCATTATGGTCCGGATCCCGCTCCGCGTATGGGCCATGCAGCAAGGCAATTTATCCAAGTTGAGCGACGGCCAACGCAAGCGCGTTGAAGTGCACTTTTGCCCCTTTCGCGCATCGGGCTGCACGTGTGGCGTGGCTGACCGTGCGGATTGGCAGATCACCAATACCTCCCTGGTCCCGCGCTAGATGCACCTCGGTCTTGGCCGCAAAGTCTCCCATCGCGCCTCGGCGGGGAAGCGCCTCTTGGATGTTGCCCAGGTCATCATGGCATGTCCGCCCCCGGGTGCGGGCCGGGGTTGGGCCAAGGGTGGGCGCAAACTCCGCTACACTGCCCAGGATGTCGCCATGGTACTTGGGTGCTCTGTGCCGACCGTCCACCGCTATTGGCGCGAGTCCAAAATCAAGACCAGTGATCTCGCCTACATGATTCGCGCCCTCAAAAAAGGAGTTAAATAATGCCCGGCGAGATGTTGAGCCCCGAGGAGTGGGGCTCCCGCCACTCCCCGCCCATTTCCGCGCAACGGGTCCGCATCCTTTGCGCAGACCGGCGCATCCCTGGAGCCCGCAGAACCGGACTGGGGAACCGGGCGACGTGGGCGATACCCGCCGACGCTCCGGACCCGCGTATGCCGGCCGGGCGACCTCCTGTGCAGTCGCAGTAGTCACCCCTCACCCCCTGAGTCATCCGGGAATTCCGGAGGACTGGGCCGCCGTGGGTCTGGCCAGTATTTGATGCCTAATCGAGAATAATCCGGAACCCCTCTTTCAGGTGAAACCCATTTTTGAAAAGGTCGCCGCCCTTTTCCTGGGCATCTTTCCAGGTGCCCCATTTGGAATCCGCGGCCCATTGGTCTAAAGCCGCCTCGGGCGTTTCGGCGATATAAACCCCATAGGTAACGAGGCTAGGCCCGCTCATGACTTGAAATGCTTTTTCCATTTTGTCCGCCTTCAAAGGATAGGGTTTAAATAAGTCCATAAATCCGAAGCCAAGAGGGAACGCCTTCATGATCGACCCCATCGGGCTCCACGCGGTTTCCGGCGGGTGTTTCGCACGTTCCATCACAAATGGCATCCCCAAGCTGATCCTCGGTGATGAGTATCCCGATGAGCCGGAGTCCGGAGCTGGCGGGAATTCCGAAAGAAATCTCTGGGGCGCACACTTCAACCAGGCCGGGTTTACGGTGGGCGTCCGGCCAATAGAGGGAGACATGGGCGCCGGCTTCCAAGCGGTTTCCATTTTTCAATTGAATGGGTCGTTTCGTAATTCCTTGAATCATGATTTTCTCCAAATGTTTTGGGCAAAACGGTGCCGGGCCAGGTAAGGCGGTCCGGCACCGGTGGACTTAGGCTTCGGCGGGCTCCTCGGTCTTGAGGGTGGCTTCGCCGAGGATGAGGTTCGCGGCCTTCTGGGCGGCGGATGCGGCTTGGATTACGAGCTTCTTATCGTTCCGGAGTTTCGTGAGCCAGGAGCCGATATAGGCTGCGCTGTTGTTCAAGGTGGCCGGGGCAATGTTGGCTTGGGCACAAAGGAAGGCTGCGCCCATTTCCGCAATGAGTTCTTCTTTGCCGTAGGATTCATCCCCGAAAGTGTGCCCCTCGGTGATGCCTTCACGGGCCAAGCGGGTTTTGTGGCCGGTGCTGTGGGTCATTTCATGAAAGAGGACCCCATAATATTCGGCCTCGGAATCGAAGGTTTCCTTTTTCGGCATGTTGATCAAGTCAAGCGCCGGGGAATAGCACGCCCTTTGTCGATGGTGGATGAGATCAGGCGCCCCCCGATAGCCGTTCGCTATCCGCTCGCATTCTTCGATGGGGTTGAAAGCAAGGACCTGGGCCGGGGCCTCAAGGACGGGCGCGGTAATCCCTTCGGTCTGTTCCAGGTTGAACACGGTGTAATAGCGGAGGAAAGAATACTGCTTCTGCTCCTTTTCGCCGGTTTTCTCGTCCTTACGGTTTGAGGTGACACGGTTGCAATAAATAACCGGGTATCCCTTTGCGCCTTTGCGGATACTGCCGCCCATGTCGCGGGCTTGCTTGTACGTCAGGAAGTAGGGGCTTTCAAAGGCGGTCATGGCCAGGAGAAAAGCGTTGATGCCGCTGTATTCCTTGCCGGAAACAAGGTTCATGGGCCAATAGGATTTGCTGGAAGTCCGCCACGGCCTTTTCCAGGGAATAACCCCCTGTTCCAAAAGCTCCATGATCCGGTCGGTGATGAGGGTGTAAACGTCCGCCTTTTCATCGCCCTTTCCCTTGGAAGGATTTCTTTGAAGATTCTGGGGGGCCGAAATTTCCTGGTTCTTGGATTCGGAAGAGTTTGTGATTTCGGGGGTTGCGTTGGACATTGCTTCGCTCCTTTCAAGAGGATTTCTTCGTTAGTTCCGTCAGGGCCGTAGAACGGGCGACGGAAAATGGGACTCCCCGGTGGCGGGGCGCAGCCCGGACAGGCCAAGGCCATGAGGATGGGGTAAAGAAAATTGGGAGGTGTCCGCGGCCTTGCCGTGGAAGGAGCCGATTTTGTTTAGGAGCGAAGCGTTCCGAAGGATGAGGACCGGCCCCATCCGAAAGGCTTTGGGCAGGGAATGCCCATTTACCGGAGCGGAACCCCCGGCGGAACGCGAAATCCTGAAAGGAGCAAGGCCTAAGGCACCCCCATCACAGCCCGAATCCAGGAAACTCCGGAGGGCCAGAGGCCGAAGCTTTCGCGGGTCTAGGATTCCTCTTGAAATGGATTTGAAGGGGGTAGTGAAGGATCACCGGTCCCTAACCGGAAGCCGAAGCGAGGGGGAGGTCTCCCCCACCCGAAGTCTAGGTCTTGCAATCTAAAAAGTAGGCACCACTCAAAATGGTCCTATCCAGAAACTCCAGAAAGAACGACGGGGAAAGCGTGAGCGCAAACACAGTTTCAAGGAGGCTATAACTTAAAAGCACAAAAAAGTATACATTAGGTCAACCAGGGGACGTCAAAGAAATCGACAGCACCTGGAAGGTAACCGCAAAGAAAAAAATAGTGGGGGCGAAACTGAAGCGCGGCCAATGCCATGCCTCACTAAACACCTGTATCTAGTGATCCGGAATCCAGATGAACCCATCCAGGGCGGAGAGAGAAGAAGACTTTAAACCGTGGAGACAAGGATGAGAACGGGGCGGAAGGATGAAGAGGGAAATCATTTTTACCGAAACCTTCAAGGCAAAATCCTGAAGGAGATGGGGTTACTTAAGGAAAAATGGATTCGCTCCAAGGAGACCGAATTCCAACTCTGGTATGAAACCAAGATAGCGATCCTGCAAGACCTGCTTATGGACGCGGAAACGGCTCGCGCGGGTAACTTGAAAACCATTTCTCTTTTGCAGGAATGCATTCAAAGCCGGGAGCTATGCCAGAATCCCGGCTTGAAGAAGGTATTTCAAATCAAGGTCCAGGTGCTTAGGGAACTGATGGGAACGGCGCGCGCACAAGGCTAAAAAGCCTCGCCGCGAACACGGATTACCCAACTTTGGCCAGGGCTGCCGGCGCGGCCGCCGACTTCTCCTTCGGAGGTTTTTCCGGAATAGGTGCCTGAGGTTTCTTGGACACCTTGGCGATTTTCAGAATCAGATCGAGTTCCTGTTCCGACGCGTCCTTCAAAACGCGAGTCACCCGCGCAAACAGCTTATCCCTCTCGGAAAGCACTTTCGTTTCAAGCTTCTCCTCCTGAAAAGGCTCCGCCGCCGAATTCACCGAGGGGTCGTGAAGGTATTCTTCCAGAAGTCTTTTCTCCTCCGGGTCTTTCGAAATCGCCGCGTGGTATTTAACGAGCTCTACGTTCTTCCGTAGCATGCTGTTTGCATCTCGGATAAAGGACGCGCACGTCCTGCCAATGGACATTACGGCATCCGGTGCGGATTTGAAATTCGGTTGTCTCGCCATGATTTTACGTTCCTTGTTAGATGTGAATGAGTGCGACTAATCGTTGTCGTCGTCGTTATTGACGAACTGATCCAAATGGGTGTTTACTTCGGCTGCATCGAGGACCTGGGCTATTCGAATGTGGTTGTCGAGTTCGATTTCTTCGGGCTTCTCCTTTTGTGGAGCGACCCTAAGGCCGTCTGACCGGGTTTCCATAGCAGTCTCCTCCTTCGTGGTCGGGTCTTCGAGCTCCTCGTTCGACACGTGGGCGTTGCCTGATAACACGGCCGCCGATTCCGACCCTGGGGCTGAAGGCTGGGCGCGAAACCTCTGAAACAACCCTTCATCCAGGACCTTAGACTTGTCATCCAAGGCCGGTTCCATAAAAAGGGGCGGCGGGTTCATTGAAGAAGGAGTGGGTCCCGGGTCAATGCCATTGTCAATAAGGGAGCCATTGCGGGGCCGCCGGCCGTGGACCAAAGCGGCCTCCTTAATGAACGCCATCAATTCGGCATCCGAGCATAAATCCTTCTCATCGATGTAGCCGACGCGAACTGGGCCCGAGACCTGTTTATCTTGGCCAATGAGCACCTTAGCGAAGCCATACCCAGGCAGGAGATTTAGTTGTATGGGCGTGAGGTAGTTTTCCAGGTCTTCACGGTAGGAGCGGGAAGTACTCTCCTTGGCGCCCGTATCCGTCCGGTCGATGTTCTGACCCATTGTAATGGTCTCCCTGATTATCTTCTGCTGGCCAAACTGCTCTGCGGCCCACAGGGCACTTTCGTCCTCGACACCGAGAAAAAACTTTGTCTTGGTGTTGTCCACGATCTCCTTCTTGAAATTTCTCGGGAGCCGATCGCTTTCCAAGTTGCCAATGGACTGGTGAGCCAGGACCATCCCCTGCCTCGAGGAACGGCAGAGCGACAGGTATTTGGTGAAAGCGGGCCAGCAGAAATTACCGAATTCGTCCAAGAAGATCATGACCGGCATTTCCGACGACTCCTTGCCGGCCTGGCGCTCCTCCGATAAAAGCTGCATTTCCATCAAAATCATTCTTCCGAGCGCCTTGGCCTGGGGCTCCTTGGAGAGGATGGGAACTTCGATAAAGATGTTCCCCCCCTTCCGAATCACCTCTTTAATGTTCAAATACCGACCCTCGGGATTGTCGAAAATCCGGCTCAAGGACTCATCTTCCACGAGCTGGCCCACATGGGCGGCAATTCCGGATAGGGAATCGGTTTTAACCGCGGAAAGCCAATCCAGCCTCTGGACATTGGATTCATTCCGGCATAAGGGCTTCAACTCCTCCTGCAGGGCCATCGGTCGGACCAAGAATCGGTGGAGGTGACGGAGCATGATCCGGCCATCCAATAGGGGCTCGGTCTTGATGACCCGGAAAAAGGACTGAAGCCAGGTTTCCTGAAAAGCCCGGTAATACTCGTTATGGAACTCCCCGGAATAGATGATCTTCTTGGTCAAGGCATCGGCATCCCCAAAGAGGAAGGGGTCATAAGAGAGGGTATCCTCC
>JALYSE010000056.1 GCA_030854955.1 Fibrobacterota bacterium
CCCCCTTCTCTTTTCCCCGTTTATCTTTCCTCGCATTTTCCACCTCCCCGTTTAACATCCCCCACTTCAACGACGCCACTCACCGCCTGACAGGCCCTTTCCCACTTTCGCCGATCTTTTCGATCCATCGTGACAGGCTTCACGGTTCCCTTGGATTGAACGCCTATCTTACCCATCGGGCAAGACCCGGAGGCGAATATGCGGAGGGCGCTCCTCGCGGGGATTCCCGCAGTCGGCGGCTTTGTCAGGGGATGGAGGAGCGCCGCTATGGCGGGCTATCGGCGGCAGCATGGATTGTTCGCCGCCCTTCCCATCCTTTGGGGATGCCTGGATGCGTTCGTGATGCCGATCTTCTCGACCCCGGCTTTCCTTGCCATGGCCTGGTTCCTGGAAGGCCGAGTCGGAAAAAGGTTGGCGTGCCAAGCCCTGTTTTTCGCCTGCTGGTCCGGCTATCTCGGCGAAGCGGCCGGCGGCCGACAGCTCCCTGTAACCGCAGCGAACGTCTTCTCCGAATCAAAGGTTTTTTTCGAAATGGAGGGTGTGGTGGAAAGCTTCCCATCCCGGAAGCGGAAATTGACCTTCGCATTCACGACCAGAGAAGGGACGTTCCGGGTTCTCGCGGAAGAGCCCGCCTTTTCAGTCAGGCCCGGACAAAGACTTAAAGGCCGGTTCCGCCCGGCGCCGCCGCCGCCTCCAGGGAATCCCGGCCAATTCGATTATCCCGCTTTCCTTCGATCCCAGAACCTCGGCGGCATCCTGGAAGCCGAGGACCTGTCGATAATCGGCTCTCCCGGCCCGTTCCATCGCCTTATTATTTTCCTGCGCGAATGGCTGGAAGCCGGCCTGACCCGATCCGTTCCCGAGGCCCAGGCCCCCTTGTTGCGCGCCGCCCTGCTCGGCGTGACCGACGATCTGGACCCGGCCCTAGTGGAAGACTTCAAGTCGAGCGGCATGCTCCATATCCTCGCAATCAGCGGACAGCATGTGGGGATATTGGCGCTGATACTCCTGCAGGTTTTCTCCCTGCTGCGGCTGCCCCGCAAGGCCGCCTTCCTGGCCACCGGGGCGGTCCTGGCGCTTTACGTCCCGATTTGCGGAAGCCAAATCAGCGTAGTCCGGGCGGCCATCATGTTCTGGGCTTGCCTGCCCTCCATCCTATTCGAACGGCCCGGATCCGCCATGAACAACCTGGGATGGGCCGCGGCGGCCATCCTGGCGTGGATGCCGCACCAAATCCTTTCCCTGGGATTCCAGCTTTCCTTCGCGGCCACCTTTTTCCTCATTCTCTATTCCCGGCCCATTGCCGTCCTGCTGGCGCGCTTTCGCATCCGCGGCGTGGTGCCCATCTATTTCGTTTCCACGCCGGCGCTTTCCGTCGTGATCTATTTCGGAGTCTATCCAATCCTTGCGGCGGCCGTGCATGCTGTGGCGCCCTCCTCCATTCTGGGAAACCTGGCCACGGTAGGCATCAGCTCCGGCATGCTCGTATCGGCCTGCCTGGCCTTGCTGTTCCAGCCGATTGAACTCATGGCATCCTGTTTCGGCGAATCCGCTGGTGCCCTGGCAGCCTTGCTGGCCGAGTCCGTCCATGTGCTGGCGCGATGGCCCGGTGCCGCTCTCTCCGTTTCCGCCCTCGCCCCCTTCTGGAGTCTCCTGCTCCTATTTCTGGTCTTGGCGCTTCCCTTTGCCCTCCGCACGGGACGCGGTCCAATCCTGATTCTGATGGGAGCCGCCGTCTTCTCGGGACGACTGGTCTGCAATCAGGCCTGGGAATCCTGGCGCAAACCCGCTTCCGTCGTATTCCTAAATGTGGGCCAAGGCGATGGGGTCCTGTGCCGTTTGCCGGGAGCGACCCTTCTCATCGATGCCGGCCCCCCGGAGGCGGGCCGCAACGTCCTCCTTCCCTATCTGCGACATCAAGGAATCAACCGGCTCGATCTGGTCGTCATCACCCATCCGGACCTCGACCATTACGGTGGCCTGGCATATGTGATCGGACATATCGAAGTAGGCAAGGTGGTGCATCCCGGCGAAGGTGCAGATACCCAGGCTTGGAAGACCTTGGTGGATTTACTGGCGCAAAAAAATATTCCCATGGAGGTGGCGGTACGGGGCCAAGGTCTATACCAATCCGAGAGCGCTTCGCTTTCCGTGCTTTCTCCGGACCATCCCGGGCAGTATGCCGAACGCAACGATAATTCGGTCGTAGCCATTCTTGAGGTGCGCAGGAGGAAATTCCTCTTTACGGGCGACATGGGACCTAATCCGGAACTCCGCCTCATGTCAAGGAACGATGGGCGGTTGCGCGGGGCCGTTCTCAAGGTCCCGCATCATGGAAGCGATCTCTCCAATGCGATCCCTTTCCTGGAAGAGGTACGGCCCCCCATTGCGGTGTTTTCCGCCGGACGCCTCAACCGCTTCGGTCACCCTGGACCCGTGACCGTTGAGGCCTTGGGGAAATTGGATTCCCGCATGTTTCTGACCGCTCGGGACGGGGCCGTGACTTGGTCCGGCATCGGGTCTGCGGAGGCATGGACGACTCACCTGCGGGACACCACGGCGACGGAGCGTTTGGCCGGCTTGCGCCGCCCTTCGAGACGTAATTCGCCGTCATCGTACCAGGCACGGCATTGATGGTATTGACGGCATTGACGGGATTGCCGGGAGGCGCAAAAATGTAGATTGGATACGATGCTGGAATCTTTCGAAAACGCCGATCAGGACCGACTTAAACACATCTACAAGACGACGGACGTCCGCCGCCTTCCCATTACAGGCATTGTCGCCGGATACCATGTCTTGCCGTTCACCCTAGTCGGACCCAACGACGAAGCGGACGAAGGCAAATCAAATCCCGGTTCCCTTAAGCTTACCGGCAAGATCATGGTGAGCCCCAAGCTGGTGCTTTCCCTGTCCTCGGGTGACGAGCGCTTCGCAGACATATTCCCGGAAGCCGAACCGTTCATGGACAAGAGCATCGTGGCGAGGATGTTCTCTTTCAGCACGGCATACAAGAAGAATTACCGTATTCGAAACGAGCATCTTGCCGTGGAGGATTATCCGGACGCGGACAAAGATTTGCTGAACACGGTGTTGAACGAACTGAGCCGGGCGGAGATCATCAATATGGGGGTCATCTGGTGTCCTTCTCCGCGATTTTATCCTATCAGTCTAGAGCGCTTCATTGCTTCGGTTTTGGATCGCGAATTCAGGTAGTCGCGCGGGCCTGCGGGGCCAGGAGCGGGGTTGGGGCTTACGGCTTCAGCGAATAAGCTTCTGATACATTGGGGCTTCCGGCCGGTTACCCTTTTCTCAAAGTGTGGGTCTCCAGCTTCCGCTCGCAAACGCGGAGTTTGCTCCGGGTACCCTGCGGCTTGCTCGCGGAAGCCCATGGCCACCGGCTTGCTTACAAGCGTCCCGCAAGGCGGGCCGTTTGCTTCCGCCTGATATCCCCAACCCCGCACCCGGCCTTGCAGTCCCCCGGGAATACCGGCATGCCCCATCCATTCGGAACGATGAGTCGCTGCGGTGTAGAGGGGCGTTGCCGGAGAGGGCATGCAGATTTTTTGGCTATCTCGAAGTGAAGAGAGGTAAGAAGAAGAAGGATTGTGGGGTCAGGGCTGTGACGGGCAGCTTTTGGCACAAGGCTGCCCGGGAAAAAGATGGAATAGGGTTTGGATTAGAGGTTTACCGCGAGAACGCGGGAGTTGCGGTCTGGGTTGTAGGCCGACTGGCGCTCGGACGGCATTACCGTGAGCGGGGCTTCCCGGAAGCCGTTGCGCATGAAGAAGTCGCTGGTCTGGGTGGTGAGCAGGAAGACGGTTTTCACGCCCGCCTTGCGCGCCTTGTCCAGCAGATAGGAGACGATCTTGCGGCCGGTACCCTGGCCGGTGAAGCTCGAGTCCACTACCACCGCGTAAAGCTCCGCGACTTTGTCCGGATAGACCTTGAGAGCCGCGCATCCGTGCAAGGTCGTATCGATCTTATAGACTGCGAAATTCTCGAGTTCAGTGGCGAGGGTTTCCGCCGAACGCTGGATCAGGACGCCGTCGTCCACGTAGGGCTGCATGATACGGAGGATTTCCGGAATGTCCGTGGGCTTGGCCGTGCGGATCTTGTCGTATTGGTTGGCGTAGAACATGGTTCCATGGCCGGCGCTTGAAAAGACCTCCTGCAGGAGGATGCCGTCCAGCGAACCGTCGATGAAATGGACGCGATCGACGCCGGCGGCGCAGGCGTCCATTGCCAGGGAGACGAGTTCGCGATGCTCGAACTTCAGGGACTGGGAGAAATCGCGCAGGAGGATATTGCCTTCTTCGAGATCCAGGTTCGAAAAATACCCGGAGGCCTTTTCCCCGGCGTCCGCGAAATCGCATTCAGGGACCACGGGAATTCCCGTATCCACGCCGATGAAGAAAAGCTTGGTGGCGCGCATGGCCTTGGCGATGGCGACGGCGAGCTCGCTGCTCGATAGGTTGTAATCGCGGCCCACCAGATTCCAACCGATATTGGGCACAATGGGAATGAGTCGATCGTCGAGCATGTTATTGATGAGGTTGACGTCCACCTTTTCCACGCGGCCGGTATGCTGGTAGTCCAGACCGTTGAGAACGCCCATGGCGCGGGCCCGCACCCAGTTGCCCACCACGCCGTTGGCGCCGTTCTCGGTGAGCAGGGAGAGGACCACGTTGGTGACGTTGGATGCGCCCAATTTAACTAGGGGCATGGCCTCTTCGGTAGTGATGCGAACGTCGTCCTTGATGGGGGAGCTCACCCGGTAGGTCTTGAGCACCTTGTCGATGGAATGTTTGGCCCCCGGCACCAGGATGATGCGAACGCCGATTTTCTGCAGGAGAACGATGTCCTTAATGAGCAGGGAGAACAAGGGCCGGCTCATGAGATAATCGTCGATCTTCAGGACGAATACCTGGTCCCGGTAACGGCGGAGATACCCGAAGACCTCACGGATGGATTGGACCGGGAAGCCCGCCACCCCTGCCTGCGCCTGTCCTGCGGCCTTCGCGGACTTCCTCTTGCCGTTGCCTTCCATGGATCCAGTCTCCCTACCATCCAGTTGAGCGGCGTGGAGTTGCCTCAGCAACTCTAAAGCCGCGAGCCATTATTTTAGCAATCAGCGAGCGGCGTGGAGTTGCCTCAGCAACTCTAGAGCCGCGAGCCATTATTTTAGCAATCAGCGAGCGGCGTGGAGTTGCCTCAGCAACTCTAGAGCCGCGAGCCATTATACGAACAATGTAGGTATTGCAGAACGTACCGCGGCCATTCCGGCCTTGGGATTCTCTGCGGCGCCGGCCGCCCACAGAAGAACGGCCAAGTGATATTGTACCGCCCTGCGGAGCCCATTGTCCCGGGCTTCGGGAGCTTGGGCGGCATCAGGGCCGGCCATCGCTAGCAGCCATTCCCGCCATTGGGAGAATTTGCCCAGCGAGTAGACGTCCGAAGAGAGCTCCAGGCCCAGGTCCGCCGGGGAAACCGTTTCCTCCCGGATTTGGGGGACCGTGGTTGTCGCGGTGCCGGCATTCACTGCCGCGCCGACCGAGACCAACTCCGTCTCCTTATGCAGGACCAGGTCGATGGTGCCATGGTTGCCGAGGAGGATTTTCCCGCGCAGACCCTGGGCGGCCAAGGTTCCCGCCAGGCGCAGGGCGTAATGCTTGTGGGAGATGCCGAGCAGCATGGGCGAAGCGGGCCAGGGATTCACCAGCTTTTCCACAGTGTGGAGGCAGGAGCGGAAACCGAGATGGGACCGGAGATCGTCCAGGTCGGCGAGTCCGGGAATTAAGGCGGCGCAATCGGTAAGCACCGGAGCCGGGGCGATCGGCCCATCCTGGCCGGCGGCGGCAAACAAGGGGCCGGCCGGATCAAGCAGTTTGGCCAGCTCCCAGGTATCCTCAAAGGAGGCGCGATTCCGCTGAAGCACCGGAGCGCTACGGACGATACCGACGCCTACCCCGAACCGCCGAAGCAGGTGGGCCGCCAACAGGGAGGCCAGGCCTCCTTTGCGCTGGGTGTCCGAAGCCAGATTCAGGACCAGGGTTTTGCTCCCCGTCAAAGCCGGTTGGACGACCAGGCGCGAGCGAAACACGTCGGCAAGGCCGTCCAGTTCGTCCTGGGTCAGTTCCTTGATGCGCAGAGCCTGCAAAAAAGCACCCGCTTGAGCGGGATGAAAAGCGCCGTCCAAAAGTAGGTTGAATGCGATCCGGCTTTCCGCGTTCGTAAGGTCCGCGGACAGGGTCCTGCCCTTGCCCACCTTCTTGACGAAATCGACCGGACGTGAAGCTGCTTCTCCCATTTCCATAAATTTAGTAATGGCTGTCCCCATGGGGACGGCCCCGGCCTCCCAAATCCGCATTGCATTTACCGGGATACTTTTCCATTTTCTCCTCATGGAAAACGCCCCGACTCAATCCGACGACAGCACGACCTTCCAAAAAGCCTCCTTTCTGCTCTACCTGCTCGCGGTGACCGCCGCGTTCCTTTTCCTGCTCCGCAATTTCCTGATGCCAATCTTACTGGCCTCGGTGTTCACCGGCCTCACCTATCCCGTATACCTTTGGATCAAGTCCAAGGTACACCAGCCGGGCATCGCCGCCCTGTTGACCATCCTGACCCTCCTTTTGCTGCTGGTCCTGCCGCTCATCGCGATCGGCGCGGTGGCCTATCAGGAAGCGAATGGATTCTTCTCCGGCATGGACCTGAACGATTGGCGCGGCAAGCTGGAAAGCCTGTTCCAGGGTTACCAGGACCGGTTCCCCGGCCTGCTTCAGCGCGTGAACACCCAAAACATCACCGATACCGCCATCAGCGGGCTCCAGAACGCCTTCCAGTTCATACTCAAGCACAGCGCCGACATCTCCCTCTCCTTGGCCAGCAATCTGCTCAGCTTTTTCATCATGCTGTTCATCATGTTCTACTTCTACATCGACGGTCCGCGCATTCTCGAAAGGATTATCAAGTGGTCCCCGCTCAAGGATGAATACGAGCGGATCCTGATCGCGAAGTTCGTTTCCGTCAGCAAGGGAACCTTGAAAGGCATCCTGGTGATCGGGATTCTCCAGGGTATCCTGGGCGGGATCCTTTTCTGGGCCGTGGGACTGCGCTCCCCGGTCTTCCTGGGCGTGCTGATGGTCTTCGCCAGCCTCGTCCCTGCGGTCGGGACCGCCGCCATCTGGCTGCCCACCGCCCTGGTGCTCCTGGCCCATGGCCGTTGGGGCGCCGCTCTCTCCGTGGTCATCGTAGGGGCCGTGGTCATCGGCAGCGTGGACAACTTCGTGCGGCCCATTCTGGTGGGCAAGGACATCAAGATGCACGATCTGCTTGTGCTCATGAGCACACTCGGCGGGCTAGGCATGTTCGGCCTGCCCGGGCTCATCATCGGGCCCATCATCGCGTCCATGTTCCTCAGCATCTGGAACATCTTCGAAGAGGTCTTCGCGGACGACCTCGCTCTAAATCGCCAGACCGGATTCAAGACGGGTAAGATCGCGCGCTTGCTCAAGGGTACACCCGCCTCCACCACCCAAGGCAAGAATCTCAAGAAATAAATCCCGGCGGTTCAGGTCGGCGGTTTAGGCCGGCGGTTACTTCTTCCGGCAATCGGCTCACAATCCCAGGGAGGAAATACGCTTCATCGTAGCCTCCTTTTTCGATTGAAAGGGTAGAAAAGCTGGCCGCCGATACGGCCAGGACTGGCATCCCGCCTCCGGCTTCCCTATAATGAGAGGATGAAGGAAAGGCGCGAATCACTCATCCCCATTTCCGCCGATTGGAAACCGGAAGCTATGGCCCGCATCATCGAACACGAAGTCGAGAAATGGTGGGACCAGGGTTGGGTGTTCCTGCGGGCGGATACCGACACGCTTATGGAATCGGTATGCCTGTACTTCGAGCGAATAATTGTAATGGAAAGCGACTGATCGCACCGCGCTACCTTGACACGAAACCGGCGCAATTTTGTTTTCCATCCGCTTGTTCACAACGTATTTTCTTCATGTGACCCCCGCACCTGCAACTGAAACGGTACATGAAGTGGACCAAACCGCGACCGGTCCAAAACATCTCCATTTCCGTATGTAAGGTTTCAGGGACTGAAAAGAAACTTTTTTTGACAGGATGTTTCACGATGAGCCGAATCCAATTTCGCTCGCTCCGGCTACACTTTTGCCTTTTTCTGACGGCAATCGGTCAAGCATTCACCTTTGCCCAGTCTGCTAGCAAGGGGGAAGCGAATGCCTTTTCCAATTCGGATGCATCTTTGGAATTGGTGCTTCGCCCGCCATCGGGAAATGGACCTCTCGACGTTAAAATCAAGGCGGTCCAGAAACATCTCCGCGGGGTGCCTACGGGAAGCCCGCGCCTTGAGGAACTCGGGTGGCTCTTCGTCGCCAAGGCGAGATCCAGTTTCGATGACAACTTTTACCTCCAGGCTGAAAACTGCGCACTCCTGTTGGACCATGCGAAGCCGGGTTCTCCCGCAGGCCTTTTGCTGAAAGGGCATGTTCTGGTAAGCACGCACCGGTTCGCGGAGGCGGAAGCGGTGGCAAAGACCCTTGTGGCAGCGCGAGGGCTCGGCTTTGACTATGCATTGCTCGGGGATGCCCTTATGGAGCAAGGCAGGCTCGATTCGGCTTTGACGGCATATCAAGCCATGATGGATCGTAAGCCGGGTTACCAGGCCTATGCCCGAGCCGCCCATATGCGCTGGTTGCATGGCGATGTCGAAGGAGCCTCGGACATGATGCACCTGGCAGTCACCGCCTGCAGTCCCAGAGACGCGGAAGCGATGGCTTGGGCGTATACGAAACACTCCGCCTATCAATTCCAACTCGGCCAAAAAAAGGCGGCGAAGTCCTCGCTGCGGAGCGCTCTCGGCCACATGCCGAATTTTCCGCCCGCTCAGTATATGCGCGGCCGCATTTCCCTGCAAGAGGGTCGCACTTCCGCAGCCGTTTCCGACCTTACCGCCTCCACCCGCGCCCATTCCCTTCCGGAAACCCAATGGGCCCTGGCGGAAGCCTTGCGTTCCTCGGGTCGCCCGTCCTCCGCAGATAGCGTCGAATCCCTGCTCTCCGCAGGCGGGGCCCGCATGGATCCCCGGACCTTATCGCTTTTCCTTGCAACGCGCAAGCGCTCCACTCAGGAAGCCCATTCCCTGGCCCTCCGCGAGTTAGCCAAACGTGGGGACGTCTTCACCCATGATGCCGTCGCCTGGGCCGCGTACGCCTCGGGCGACCTGGGCTCGGCGGCATCCCATGCCGACAGCGCCATGGCACGCGGCACCAAGGATCCGCGGATGTCCCTCCATGCCGGCCTTATCGCCAAAGCGGCAGGCCGCACCGAATTAGCCCGAACACGCCTGGGTGCGGCTCGCGCTCAATCACAGCTGCTTTTGCCTTCCGAACGAAGGCTATTGGATAACGCCCTGGCCCGCCCGGCCGGTGCGGGTGCCGCGACGAACGCCGCAGCACCCGTAACCGGACGCACGGCGGACTCCGGCCCCGCCCTTCGGTAACGCGGCCATCGCCGCGCCCGAAGTTTTCCCACATCCTTTCAAGGAGCGATCATGAATTCCCAATTGTTCGCAGGAACGTCTCATACCCTGACCCGGACCGCAATCGCGGCCGGATGCCTTTTCCTCGGCCTACCTTCGGTTACCCAGGCCTCGAGCCATATGGATGCGCCGATGATCACCCTGGACGATGCTGCCAATACAACGGACGTCTACGCTTTCCTGAGCGAACGTGACGGCAAGAAATACCTGACCGCGGCCCTGTCCGTGTATCCCTTTGAAGAACCCGGAATAGGACCCAATACCTTTCGTTTCGACGATAATGTCCGATATGAAATCCATGTCTCCACCGGCAAGGATATGGGCCTTGGCAGGGCCACCCAGACCTATCGTTTCAATTTCAAGACCAAGTTCCGCAACAAGCAGACCATCCTGCAATCCTATCTGGGGGTAATCAAGACTCCGGGCGATGAAGCGCAGAATCTGATGCAGACCTATTCGGTGACCCGCATTGATGAACGTAAAGGGAAGGTAGTCTCCTTGGGCGAGGGCATGGTGCCTCCCAACAATCAAGGCAACGCCACTCCCTTGTACAATCAGGATAACGATGGTGAAAAGCCGGCCAAAGGCGGCGTTGCCAATTCGGCGGATCTTGATCCCTATACGGCAGCCACCGTGCAGGACCTGAAAATGGGCTATCGTAGCTTCGCCGGCCAGCGGGATGACGCTTTCTATGGCGACATACAGGCCATTTTCGACCTGCTGAAACTGCGGTCCCCGGGAGTGGATGCACAAAAGGGATTCAACGTGCATACCATGGTCCTGGAAATACCGCTGGATCAGATCGGCGGCGACATGCAGGTGGTCGGCGTTCACGCCACCACCAGCCGGCTGCGCGCACCCGTCCTTTCGGACAAGCGTTGGGCTGCTGATTTCCTCAAGCATCCCGGCAGGTACTACGTGCAGGTGGGACGCCAGGGCAATCCCCTGTTCTGCGAAGCCCTCGTGGCCATCGAAGATAAGGATCTCTACAATCGCCTGAGCCCAGCACAGGATGTGACGACCTTTAAGAAATATGCGATTAAGCCCGAATTGGCCGCGCTTCTCAATGCCTTGGTATTCGGAGGCAAAGGCCCGGCTGCTGAAACCGACCGCACGGATATCGTAGGCATCTTCATTCCCGACTTGATTAAGGTGGATCTTTCCACCGCTCCCGCCCGCTTGGCGGGAGGCGCCGCATCCGCCCCCAGCGACGAGGGATTTTCCCGCCTTGGCATTTTCGGCGGGGACGTGCTGGTCAGCAAGGTGCAAGCCGGGTTTGACGGCAAGGGTCAAATTCCCGGGGGCTGGCCCAATGGGCGACGCTTCGGCGACGACGTGGTGGACATCAGCGTCACCGCCTTGATCAGCGATCTGCGCGTCAGCCCTCCGATCATCAACGGCCCGGCCGGTGATAATGTGGATGAAAATGATATTGGATACAACAAGGTCTTCCCCTACGCGGCCACACCCCTGAACGGGCGCAACCACATGCATCATTGAGTGGATGCCGGCCACGCTTCTTCGGAGCGGGGCCCATGGAAGCGGGATCGATGTCTTCGTTCCCGGTAGGTTTTCCGACACTTCAGCAAATCGTTCAAACCGTCCCCCATGGACGGTTTTCGCTTTTCGCCCTGGAAAATTCACCTTGCTGGGTAACACGGGTGAGACGTGTTTATTTGAATGCAGCCTTCCGGTTCGCACCCCTTTTACCAGGAGCCATCCCATGAATACCACCCAACTCCAGATCACCGATTCCATGCAGGCCGTCCTCGACAAATACGCGGAACTCCATCCACTCCCCATGGAAACCCTAACCCCGGAGCACGCCCGCCAATTGCCAGCCCTTTCCGAAGGTGTCAAAGGCGTACTTGGCTCTCTCATCGCCAAAAGGTCCATCACGCCCAACCCCGAGCCGGTCGCAAAAGTGGAACATCGTCTCATCCCGGGAACCCAAGGCGACATCCTGGTGCGGATCTATACGCCCAAGGGCGAGGGACCTTTTCCCATTCTGCTCTACTTCCATGGCGGGGGCTGGGTGATAGCCAACCTTGACGCTTACGATTCGTCCTGCCGGTCCCTGGCCAACCTCTCGGATTGCATGGTCGTGTCCGTCGCCTATAGCCAGGCCCCGGAGCATCGCTTTCCCATCGCCATTGAGCAAGGCTTCTCTGTCTACCAATGGCTCCTCGGCCACGCGTCGGAAGTGGAAGGAGATCCCTCGCGGATCGCTGTGGGCGGCGAAAGCGCAGGAGGAAACATGGCCGCCGTCGTTTCCATGTTGTGCCGGGATCGTGGTATGGCGATGCCTCTCCACCAGCTGTTAATCTATCCCGTCACCGACTTTTCCTTTGATACTCCGTCCTACCTGGAAAATGCGGACGCCAAGCCGTTGAGTCGGGACATGATGAAATGGTTCTGCCGACATTACCTGGAAAACCAGGGCGAGGCTTCCAACCCCTATGCATCGCCCTTGCGGGCCCGCGATTTGAGCCGTCTCCCTTCCGCCACGGTCATCACCGCCGAAATCGATCCCTTGCGAAGCGAAGGCGAGGCCTATGCCAAAAAGCTGGAGGAAGCCAGGGTGCCCGTGCGTTTCCGGAATTACGAGGGAGTCACCCACGAATTCTTCGGGATGAAGGCCGTTCTTCCGGAAGCCAAGGAGGCGAACGAATTCGCTGCGGATGGTTTGAAGGGTGTCTGGGACCGATGAATTCAGGAATAAACAAAATCGGAATCCTGACTTTTTTCGATGGATTCAATTACGGGACTTACCTGCAGGCCTATTCCATGCAAAAGGTCTTGCGCACTCTGGGGTATGTGCCTGAATTCATCAACTATAAGCCCTGGTTCGCCCGCGTCAAGGAATACCATTGGCTTTTGCATCGCCAAAGGCCCTCGAAATGGCTGCGTAATGCCAAAAAAATCCTTCATTTCCGTCTCGCTCATTCCCGCTTGAAACGAGGGGGCTTTCATACCTCGCAACGGGGACTGGCTTCCGTCACCTATGATGCCATCATCATAGGAAGCGACGAAGTCTGGAACTTTCACCATCCCTTGTTCGGGTATGATCCGACCTATTTCTCACAAGGGCTGGCCGCTGGGAAGATCCTTTCCTATGCGGCCACCTTCGGTTCCGTCGGTGCGGAGGAATCCATTCCCCAAGGGATTCGAGAGGCAATCGGGAACATTGATTTCCTTTCCGTGAGGGATGCTCATTCCCTAGACTTGGTGCGACGGATTACCGATAAGCCGGTTTCCATGTCCCTCGATCCCACCTTGCTGCATAATTTCAGGATCCAAGCCCGGAATCCGCTCTCGAAGGATTACATCCTCGTCTATTGCACCGGCCTGGGCAAAGAGGCCATCCGAAAAATCAGAGAGCTGGCGACAATGGCCGGCAAGCGCCTTCTTTCGATCGGATACATGAACCCCTGGTGCGATGCGAATTTCGTGGGATTTGATCCCTTGCGCTTTCCCGGGTTTTTCAGCAATGCCGGCTTCGTCATTACGAACATGTTCCATGGAACGGTATTTTCAATCAAGTACAACCGCCCGTTCTGCGTCCTTGACAGCCCCTATCGCAGGCATAAGATCGGTTCCTTCCTGGCAACCTTGGGGTTGGAAGGTAGAATCATCCCGGACGACGCTTCCGATGCGTATCGCTTATTCCGGACTCCCATCGACTACTGCCCGGTGAACGATATCCTGAAGAAAAATGCGGAAGACTCCTTGAACTATTTGAAAGCCGCTTTATCTTCACCACCGGTTCTGCATCGCGACCTTGTTCCCACTCTCACCTTAGACCATGAAAATTGGTTTGCGGGGTAACATGATTGAGACGTTATTATTTTAGTACACAATCCAACGAATCCAAGGAGGACCCCATGAAAACAAAAGCACGTCTGATCCATTGCGCTCTCGCCGCTTGCGCGATTTCCTTTTCGCTGGCGCCCCAAGCGGCCTCCAAAGCCATGGAAACCGGCAAACAACCTGTCGAGGGAAAACCATCTGAACAAGATCCGGTCGGCGGCATGATGACCGGTTGGCCGGAACGGCCAATGCTCGGGGTACGCCAGATGGTCTCCAAATATGGATTACCCAAGGAAATGACGGCCGAAAAAATGGTATGGCACGATGCCGGCCCCTTCAAGCGCATCATGGTAACCCGTACGGAAATCCCCCATGACTTTCCGAAGCCGCACATGGACTTCATGGAGCATACCATTGAATACAATGTGCCCTTGGACAAGGTCAAGGACCTCATCGAATTCGACGGCTCCAGCACCATCAACCGGACTGCGGGTGAGCTTTCCGCCCGATGCGATTTGGAGGGTCACAACATTCTTACCCTGAATCTGGATCATGACCTCGTCACCGGTAAAAAAACGGTCGCACAGGCCAGAAAATCCTTCAGCGAAAATGTTGCGGAAGACGTACTCGGCAACCACCCTCCCTATGTTGAGACGCTGCAATTCAAGCCTTCCAACATCTCAGCCCGCTTTCCCGATAAACCCGCCATTCCCGGATCGCCCATACGCTCAAAAGGAGAGGAGAATTTCAGCGATGCGGAGATTCTAGCCTATTTGGTCGCCCTGGACGAAAATACGGTTCTTGCGGCGGCGGAAGCCCAAAAGAGGAAAATCAGCCCCAAGGTCATGGACTACGCCAGGATGCTTCAAAAAGAACACGGTAAAAACGTCATCGCAACCATGACTCTGGGCCAGAAGCTCAAAATCATTCCCGCAGAAACCAAGGCCGTGGATAAGTTGCGCGTCAAAGGCGCGGGTGAATTGGCGGCGTTGATTCCCATGGAGGGCGAAAAATTCACGTCGGCCTTTATCACGGGCATGATCAAAGGGCATACGGAAGCGCTTAACTTGCTGGACACCCAATTGATCAAGAATGCGGATAATCCGGCACTCAAAAAGCATCTTTCGGAATCGCGGGGACATGTCGCGATGCATATGGAGTCGGCGAATCGCCTTGAAGACGGCAAACATAGCTCGCGGCAAACCGAACCTTGACTCGTGGGGTCCTCCGGAAAATTAGCGGCATTGGCTGTTATCGCGGTCCTGACCCTCTCCTGCTCTCCGCGCCGGGCTGCGGAAGCGTTACTGCTGGGCGATCAATACATCCTCATCCCGGATCGGGCTTTCGGTCCGGAGGCCCGTCACCGGCTGGATGTCTACTTGCCCAAGGCAGCTCCCCGTGCTTCGCCGGTCGTGGTCTTTCTCCATGGCGGGCGCTGGCGGGAGGGGTCCAAGCGGGATTACCGGTTGGTCGGTGATTCCTTCACCCGCAAGGGCTGGATTGCGGTCATCCCCGATGTCCGCCATTACCCGGAGGGCCGTTTTCCGGATTGGGTCGGAGATGCCGCCCGCTCTATTCGGTGGACCCTGGACAGTATCGGATTGCATGGCGGTGACGTCCGGAATATTTTCGTGATGGGACACTCGTCCGGGGCGCATACGACGGTTCTGCTCGCCACCGATGAAAGGCATCTTGATCGGGCTGGCGTGCCCAAGCAGTCAGTGAAAGGCTTCGTGAGCTTGGCGGGTCCGGTGAGGACCACCTGGACGGATGCGGATGTCCAAGAGGTCATGGGCCCTTCCGAAGGTTGGCCTGATACCTATCCCGCGAACTTCATCGATGGCGGTAACGCCCCTTTGCTGTTGCTGCATGGATCCAAGGACAGGACCGTCTCCCCCTCCAATTCCGAAAGGCTTGCCGGAGATTTGCGCGCCCGGGGAGGATGCGTTCGCCTGATCCTCTATTCCGGGATGACTCATTTCGGGATCATCAGGGCCGTCGCCGCGCCCGGCCTTGGAAAGACTTCCGTTCTCAAGGATATTTCCGCCTTCATCCAGGCCCCTGGCCCGGTTCCCTGCCCTTTCCGATAGGGCCAGGTTGCGTTGGAGGGGGCCGCCCCTACCCCGGCCCCAGGCGCCTGAGCAGCAGGTGGATATTCTGCACCGCGTTGAGCGCCGCGTTGGCGCCCACATGGTTCTTGAAGACCGCAGCCACCGACCCGGTCTTCTTCAGCAACAGGATTTGCCCGCGCACCCGCTCCTCGAGCTCGGCCAGGGAATACCGGTACTCGTAGCGGGCATTCCTAGCCCTCAGCCGCTCCACCGGTGAGCCGCCCTGTCCCGTTCCCGGGCGCGGCTCTTCCGACGCCCGCCAACCCGCCAGGTTCTGGCCGCAATAGCGCACGTAGGCTTTGTCGGTGGTGGCGTAGGTCTTGAGGGGAAAGGCGCAATCCAGGGCGGGAATGTCCGTATTACAGATGCCCACCCCCGCGTCTTTGAGGGACTGCAGCACGGACTCCTGGTGCCAGGTGCGGTTGCGGAATTCGATGTGCACGTCGAGCCCTTCCGACACCGCCGCCGAGGCCGTCTCCAGCAGATAGTCCAGGATGCCGCGGCCCCGCTCCACGCTCTCGTCCAATTGGATGAGGAAGGAGTAGAAGCGGCCCGCCTCCGCCAAGGGGCTCACGGCGGTCACATGCTTGCGCATCAGGGAACGTCCTTCGCGCGCGTCCCAGACCCCCTTGTGGGAGATATCCCGGTGCACCTTCACGGAAAACAGCATGCCCTGCCTGCTGCGCCGTTCCAATTCCACGAACTGGCTGATCATCGGCTCCTGGTAGAAGGTATGGTTGAGCTCCAGGAAGGGGAAGTAGAGCTGATAGAAGAGGTACCATTCCCGTTGCGTAGCGCCCTTGATACCCATTCCGCGCGAGGCAGGCGGGTAGAAACGCCCGGCCCAATCGTCGAATTGGTAGCCGCCGGTCCCCACGTGGAGTCCCAGAACAACAATAAAGCCGACGCTTCAATCGGCCTACTTCCGCCGCAACGCCACTCCACCGACCCCTGCCGCCCCGCGCCTGTAGGGGCTCATTCCACTTCCTGGCCGAAAGGGGATGAAGCCCGGAACCGGGCTTCAGGTGGATATCAAAATATGGGATCGGTTGGATTTCCCGCTGCGGATGTGCAGATGGTAGATCCCCCGCAGATGCGCGGACAGGTCGATGGCGAACTCCCTGGCCGCGCTGCCCGTAACCCCGCCTGGCGCCACTCGCATGGCCTTGCCGCGGGAGTCGGTGAGCGTGATGGAAAGGGGCAGTAACCCATGGAATGCCCCTGGCCGTCGGAAAAGGTGCGCGCCTCGAAGATTTTTTCCAGATCGGCGAGCGGGGGATTGATTTCAGCGGCAAGGATTTGGGTGGCCAGGCAGGCCGCCACCAGCGCGGCGAAATGGTATTTGATAGGGTATCTGGTTTTGGTATGCATGGTCATATCCTCCTTGTCCGGAATTGGAAAGGGATAGCAAGAAAACCCGGCATCCTCCCCGTAATTATCCCGGGCCTGGAAGCGCTTCCTGCCCCTATTCCCATCATTATAATCTCAGGCCGGGCACAGAGTAGCGAGTTTCCAAACAATTCACCGGTTTTGGGTCATAAAATGAAGGGACTTTGCCATTCCCATCTGGGATTGAGGCAACTCCGAGATGCCCTTGAGATAACTTGGCCCGATTAAAAATAGGGATAGGCCAATCCAACCCGCATTCCCGCCACGTCGTTGCGTTCCGATCCGATGAATCCGCGTTGTGACCATTTTCGATTCGGGAACTTTGTGCTGCCTTCCCGGTCAGTGACCGCGGCCAGTTGGGTATAGACTCCATAAGGATTGGTGTACCGGCGGCAATGGTAACTGGAATTGTGGAAGGTCCCGTCATTTTTAATGCGATGTACGGTCATGTATTTGTATTCGGGTTGGGATGAGAAGAAGAATGCTTCTTGACCTTGGCCGGTGACCACGGCTTCGCTGCTTTTTTCCAGATAAGCTATGGATTTCGGTGTCGAAAATTTCGGGACGCCATCGGAACCAATTTGGTAGGTGCGGGTTTCCCCGGTTGAGGTGTTTTGAGACACCAAGTAGGGATAAAACCCGACAATGGATTCCAATTCAAAAAACACATTGATGTTCCAATCCTTGCGATTGTTGGCATAGGGCGTGACATCCACTTCCCCGTTATTCTTCAATCTGATGATCACCGTCTTTCCGTAACTGCCGGAGGAAGGGTTAGTGATTTGGCAATAGGCAAAGGTCGTGGAACCAAATTTGAAAAACCGGATTTGGTCAAACTGGGTGCCGACAAAGTAATCCCCCTGATAGGTCAGCTCGCTGGATTTGCCGGCCAAGGTGTATACCCTGTGAAAGCCGGTTTTGGAGTTGTAGCAAGACAGTGCGGGATATTTACCCTCCATTTTGAAGTATTCCAGGGAATTGCAGCCTTTAACCAAGATGTAATCTTTTTTGAAAGTCAAACCGCCTTGATCGTCGATTTCATACCAGCCGGTGCTCCCCGAAATGGCATCGTAATTGAACAGGTACTTTTGGGACTCTATGAGAAATTCCATGCGAACCATGGTTTTTTTTCCACTCCATTTCATGGAAGTCTTGGTCATTTGAAAAGGCGTATCCCAGGCGAGATAATTCAAGCCATACAAATCGGTCCAGCTTAAATTCGTCGCGGTGGAAATGCTTTCTCCACCCTTTTTTTGGACAGTCGCTGAGAAGGTTGCGTAATCCAATCTGATGGAGGGATAATTCATGATCGAAGCCATATCATAACCGGATAAAGTTTTTCCCACGGTGGAGGGGATGATGGCGTAATTGCCTATCCAGGCGTCGGTGCTCTGCCAGTTGGGGTCGGTCACATTTACCACCGCCACCTGGACATAGGAGTCCCGATCCGGTCTCTGATGTTCATGGAAGTAGCCGGCAGTATGGCCCATTTCATGCATGATTCGGCCGATGCCATCTTCTCCAGTTGGAATGTCCCTGAAATTAAGATGGATTACCGACAACCGAGAAATTCTTCGGCCGATATCGGCATAGGTGTAGGCGCGATCCCAAATAAATTTCACGCCATAGGGTGCATTGAAAGAAGTGCAGGATCGTTCCACGAAGGGGAGGTCGGCTTGGGTATTCCATCGCGTCACTGCCTGCTGCACCAATTTTAATTTTTCCGAATCGTTCCGGATTTCCGAATCGATTTCATAGCAGATATATCCCTCCAACCAATGTCCCTCGCCATTTTTAAGGGAGTTCCTGTCCAAAAATGCGGTACTTTTTTTAAGAGAGCTTTGACCCAATAAAGACGAAGTTGAAAACGGATCGACCAAAACCGATTGAAGGGCGTTGATTTCAGCTTGGCCAGTGGCAATGGCAATGTCTCCTTCAATCAAGGCGACATCTCCCCGAATTTCCACCGGGATATAATTGACACCGTTCTCATCGGAATCCCAGGCCAAAAATCGGGTGCCGGGCGGGAAATCACCCGCTTTCCCTTCCCGGGTATTGGGTTCGGTGGGATAGGTTCCATTGGGTTCGGTTTGTAAGGTGCTTTCTTGGGTGCAGCCTTGGAGCAAAGAGAGGGCAATCGATGCCCCTGCTAGCCATATTGCCGACTTCCTGCTGTTTCTATGGGTCTTTGATGTCATGATTCCCCCACCTTTTCCCTTTGATGCAGGTCAGATAATAGGCAAATCGAAGCCACATTCCAATGCCTCCAGGCCGTCCCCCACCCCCCAACCGACCCTTGTTCCAACTCCGCAATCCAATCGCAACCAGAAAGTGAGTGGCGAAGCGGTCGTAGCTGAGGTTGAGATCCGGCTCGTTGCGGCTGGCCGACATCACGGCCGGTTTCAAGTTGTCGGGCACGCTAACGCGGGGAACTCAGCCGAAATAGCCGAGAAAACAGGGAAAGCACACCGGCCTGATGCCCTAAGGAGGATGTGGCCGTTCTTCCTCCGGAATTGGCCAACAGAAACCGCCCATTTTAGGCATCACTACGTCCATCAGGATCAAGTCAGGGGCGATTTCAGTTTTGGACAGGAAGCGAGGCCTGTCAGATAGATCGGGAAAGTGGAGCCTTTACCCTCTTCGCTTTCCACGAAAATTCCGCAGCCGCTCTGTTGCACTATCCCGTAGTCGCTTGACAATCCCAACCCCGTTTGTTTGCCCACTTCCTTGGTGGTCAAAACCGGTTCGAAAATCATTTTCAGCACTTTCTTCGGCATGCCCTTCCCGAAATCCGAAACCGAGAGCAGGGTGTATGCGCCGGGAACCAGATGAACTTTTTTGGCGTCCAGGATCGCGTTCCGGGTTTCCAGGATCAAACGTCCGCCTTTCCCGATGGCGTCGCGGGCGTTGAGGCACAGGTTCAGCAGGAGTTGATGAAGCTGGTTAGAATCGGCCCTTAACGGCAGGAGATTCTCGGCCAGGCTCGGGACCAAATCGATGTTCTTGCCGATAATCAAGTCCGGCCTGGGTGCTCCCGGCACAGGCAACCAATTAGCTCCCCATCGAACCCTTTGGATATTAATTTGATAAGTAGTTAAAATCGATTTTGACGGGCTTGCCCCTCTCTTAATCACCCGGATGGCCAGGCAAAGCAGGAAAAATATGCAATCCCAAACCGATGAAGTCCTTGCCTCCGGGGGTGAGATGGCGAAACGGGTCCAATCCATGGACTGGTACAAAACTCCACTGGGCCCGATGAGCATAGGTAAATCGAAGCCCGTTTCCAGCCCTTCACCCGGCCCCAGCGTCCAACCGACCCACAATCATCCTCCGCAATCCCGGCCAATTCATCCAATTTCTAATCTCCTGAGCCTGGAATTCGCGACCAAAATCGCCGTCTTTTCAGCCCAGAACGCACCCCTCACCATCCCTCCGCAGGGTTTCTCCATTTAGTCCAACCATTCGTCGTCAGCCCTGCCCCCGATAAACTCTAATTCTTCCTCTTCTCCAACGGGTGACTGAGCGGGTGAAACATTTGGTGGGCCTGTTGGAAAATGCATCGCTGCCAGAATTTTCCTTATCGTCTCCTCTTTCTTCACCAAGGCAATCAGTCGCAACTTCCCGCCGCATGCAGGGCAGAGGATTTCACTACCAAATGTTCGCCTGAGTAACTCATACCACGGGATGTACCGTCTGCGAGCGACAACCCTTGTTTTGTTTTCAACATCCGGAGTTGGCTTGGGAACCAATTCTTGGGTTCCATTTTGTTGCGACGACCCCTCCGCCACGTCCTTGATTCTTTCCAAAATATGTTTGCGCCAGTGGCTATGTGATGAAAGTACGCCGCAGTACAGAGTGATATGCCGGCGCGGCGGAGGTACTATCGCTGAGAGCCGCGCCAGCAAGGCTTTCGGAGCCAGACCGATGCTCCGGGTTCCATCCTTCCACGGACGTTTGAATTCCAACTCCACACGCCCGTCCGTCAAAAGGTGCAGCCGTTCATTGGCCATCGGTGGGCGAAGGATATACCGGCAAAGCATTTCGCGTCCTTGCCTGTCATTGGGTGCGACACGCCGGGCGGCATGAAGGTTGAAGGCGCAGTCCTGTGCGCATAGATATCCTTTCGGTTCAGGGCGTGCATCGGTGGATGCCATCAAACGAACCGGTGTGCTG
>JALYSE010000274.1 GCA_030854955.1 Fibrobacterota bacterium
AGGTATCCTTTCAAGGTATCGAAGGGGGGCGGAGGCGCGGCGCTGTCCAGGATATCCTTGGCCGGCCCGAAGTCCGATCCGGCAGCTCCCCAAAGGACGGCAAGCGACCTTCGCGATTCCTCCAATCGTTGCTTGGACCACTCCCATTCAATGCGAGCGTTCGCCGAAGCGACCTTGGCCTTGGCCTCTTCAACCACCGAGGAGCGCCCTACGCGTCCGCGCAAGGAAATCACCCCCGCTATTTGATCCGCAAGGCGGACCGCCTCTTCCGCCAAACCCTGGCCGCGTTGCGCGACGATGACATCAATGTAGGCCTGGGAAACCCGCTTAAGGATTTCCAGCCGTTTGGATTCATATTCCCATCCGGCTTTGTCCGCGCCGCGTGAGGCGGCGTTCATGCGCGCCGATCGCTTTCCACCCAATTCGATGCGCTGCCCCAACCTCAAGGTTGTCTGGCTTTTGCCAAATCCCGCATGGCTGCCGCCGACTCCGAAATCCTCCACCTCCAGGGAAACCTCCGGATTGGATCGAAGTCCGGACTGCAACCGGACCGACTCCTGGATTCGAACTTCCAAGGCATACCCTGCCAAATCAGGATTATGGAGGAGCGCCAAGGCGAATGCTTTTTTTAAGGTGAAATCGCCTTCCGATTCGACGTCAAGAACCGGAGAACCGGATGGGTCCAAAGCAAGCACCGGGACGATTCCGCCCACCAGGAGCAGGCTCGTCAACGGAAACAAAATCAAAAGCATGTTCTCTCTCCCATGAAACAGACGAAATCACGATGAATAACCAAGGTTGATACGCATAGCCAGGCCGGAGTGGAATTCCGGCTTCAATGCAACGGGGGGAGAAATTTTAGACGAGGATGACTACGGACCGAAGCCGCGTAGGGAGCGGAGCATACCGTTTTTCCGGGAGCCTGGAAAAAGCAATAGAGAGACGGAGATCCAGCGGACAACGTGCCATCGCGAACTGCAAGAGACTCAAATCCGGTATCGCGCTTGCGCCATTAACCAGGAAGAATGGAATATCCAGGCTCGGAACCCGGATTTCATGATCGGGATGCATCGTCCCTTCAAAATGATTCTCTATCGGAAATGAGGCGATTTCAGTTTCGTGAATTTCCGATGCGTGATGTCGTTCCGATTCACCTTGCGATTCCTCATGGTCATGGACCAAGCGAATCTGGATTCCTTCCGGCTCGAATGAGGATTCGGTATGGTGAGAATGATCCGAAAGCTCCAAAATCACTTGGGTCATCAATACATTGCCCAAAAAGGAATACAAAAGCGCGGCGGTAAGCATCGTGCTGAAGATTTTCCGGGCCATGGACTTTGAATTCAAGTTCGATCCTATCAAGTATGGACCATTCTACCTATTTCCCAAGAGGAAATCAAATTTCGTGGGCAGGGAAGGTGAGCAGGTCCATGACACCGGAGAGTGTCCCGCGCAAATCGAAGGGGCCGGGCTCCAGCTTGATTTGTCCTGAATGGCTTTCTCCGCGGCCTCCTTGGCTATAAGGAGGGCCACCACGTTTTGCTGGTTGGTGTAGTAGATGAATGGATTCAGGGGCGTGCGCCCCCGGAGCCTGATGGCGGCTATTAGGCCGGAAAGCCTGCAGCCAACTTCATTTTGGAGGGACGCCTCAGCATGGACAAAGCGCCGGCTTTGATTTGACGAACGCGTTCACGCGTAAGGTTCATCCTAGAGGCGATATCCGCTAGGGGCATGGGATAGTCTGAGCCGATTCCGTAATGAAGCCGCAAAACCATCGCCTTGCGCTCATCCAAAGTTTCTAACAAACGCTCCAGTTTCTGGCGCAGCAGGAAGCCCATGGCTTGTCCGTCGGTAGGGGCACTATTGCCGTCTTGGAGGGATTCTTCCAGACTCGCTCCGCCGTTTTGGCCGGGCGCATTCATGGAAACGGACTTGGCGGCCAATTGCATGCAATCCGTGATTTTTTCAGCACTGATTCCGGACTCGGCGGCTATCTCCTCGACGACGGGAGAGCGGCCCAGCTTCTGTTCCAGGATGTTTCCAGCCTTGGTAACCTTGTGCATGGTCTGGATTCGGCTCGGAGCGACGGTGAGGAACCGGGTCTGCTCCGACAAAGCCACCATGATTCCCTGCCGGATCCACCAGACGGCATATGAGATGAAACGGCAGCCCATTTTGGCGTCGAACCGTTGTGCGGCCCGGATGAGGCCGAGGTTTCCCTCGTTGATGAGATCTCCGAACGGTAATCCACGGTTCTTGTATTGGCGGCATACGGAGACGACGAATTTCAGATTCGCATTGACCATGATGTTGACCGCACGCATGTCGCCTTGTTGGATCCTTTCCGCCACTTCGCCTTCTTCTTCACGGCTCATTTTTTGGGTATCCCGGATAGAATGCAGGTAAGCCGTTCCGCGATCATCGTTGCCGATGAATTTCAGGGACTTTAGGGAGGCGTTTGTCATCGCGTCCTTGGCTTGGCTCAATTTTTCGAGAGGGGCGACCTGGGTGGTCGAAATGGAAAGTTGGTTTTTAAAGACGGCGGTCGGATTTACATCTTGGCTAACTCGAATAATATTTCCTGGGTGAAGGTACTTGTTCAATACCTCCTCAAACCTAGTAAATAATTCCGACATGAGTAGATTTCTCCCGGATACCTCCAATTCACCTGAATTGGCCGTTTCCTGCCTCAATAGCGACCCCGGCAATGAAGGTCAGGCCGGTTGAAAACGGGGAGCAACCTATCTTTATTCAAAAATCGCCATCTTAACAAACCAGAGTTAAGGGCTTGTTTCCAAACGAAACAGGTTGGTCTGGGAATGAATTGACTTAATTGGATTGAGAACTACTGTATAGATGTGATGCGGATCCATTTGTTAGTGATTCCACATGGCGGGTCAAATTGTTTTTAAAAACACCATCGAGAAGGTTGGATGTACTCAGCTCACAATACCGTCATGATTTTCATTCTGGCTTCGACAGTTTTTCCTTTAATATCCTCCGGTCAATCGACCTATCCTGGAAAGCGCGATCCCTTGTTGTGGCCTTTCGAAAGATCTTCAATTTGGAATACGCCCATCGGTTCTGGAGCCAAATACGTTCCGGCGAAAATCGGTCCGGCCTTGGCTTACGGAATGACCGATGACGAAGACATAATCATAATGACTCCAACCGCCCCCCTTATTCCTATGGTCGTGAACACGGCTGGATGGGATGGAAGCAAAAAAAGGTGTGGTTCCCTCACCTCTGAAAAGATGTATGACATTCCGGTACCAAACAATTTCAGTACCGACCCGGGTTATTCAGGGACCACGCCGAATATGGGCGCGGCCATTTTAATGCCGGATGGGAAAACCATTAAGCAGACCCAACCTTTTCACCGATGTGGAATCGGGGGAACGGCCACATCCCAATACAAATTTGATGACGTAGACATCTTCGGCCCCGGCGTGGAGGGGGCTCATGGGGGAAGCGGATTGTCGACGGTTGGGGGAGCACTTCGGACTCATGAGTTGAGGAAAGGGAGCGAAATCCTTCACGCCATGAAAATAAACCTATTCGCGGCCAAATATTTATCCTTTGTGCAGGACGGGACGCCGGGATATCGATGGCCTGCGAGAAATCCCGATGGATATGCATCTGAAAATTATGGAACCAAGGGAACACCTCCTGCTGAAGTGGAAATGGGCGCTCTCCTGGCCTTGCTTCCGGAATTTCCCTTGGATAAATTGCGCACTGAGCCCGCTAAAATTCTGGCGAAGGCCTTTCAAAATTATGGGGCTTACATTGTGGACGATACCTTTTGGGATGTATACGCTATAATCGTGGAGTGGGGCCCCAATGGCAGATTTTCCGAAGAGTTCAATAAGGAATGGGGGTTTCCATTTTCGGTGCGCGAGTTGTCTAGTTGTACGGACGAAACGGAAGCGTGTAAATGGGGCAAGGACATGGCTGATATCTTTTCATCGTTACAGGTTGTCGATAATAATTCCGCCTCATCCATCGGAGGGGGAGGAGTTTCTCGTGCACCGTTGGCACCGGATTTCGGTAATCCAGGCATTGGTGTTTATTTGCCACCCAGTATTGGAATCCGGCGGATTGAAACTTCAAGGCATACCGATAAACATTTTTTATCCGCTTCCCCTTGGTATGGGACACAGATGTGGTCCCAGTTACTGGGTAGGACTCTAAAAAATTTCTCACGAACAAAGTAATAGGGTGAAAACGATGCAAAAAATAGATTCTAACTCTTACCTCCCGATTTCCATTCTGGTATCCATAATCGGTTTTGGCTATACGCGAGCCGCCCAGATGCGATGATTTTTTTCAGCACCTTGATGGGGCTCAGGTCCGCACCGGATTATTTTGACAAATTCAATGCGAACCTCGTCCCTCTTGAAAAAAAATGGCTGACTAAAGGCAAAGCGATCCGATTGGTTGATTTACGCAAACAGGTCAATTTGGTAGCCGGTGATTTTAACGATGATGTTCATCCCGGCCCAAGTGGATACACCAAAATGGTGGCAGCTTGGTTGGGTCCGGTTGCCGAGTATTTATCCGCCCCCACCCGGTTAGCCCAAGCATTCCCGGCGCGTGGAAAATCAATCCACGAGTCGCCACTATGGACGACATGGTCGCAGCGATGGTTGGGTAGAATTGACGGGCGAAACATCCCTAATCGAAAAAGATTGAATGAATATATTATGATAACTATTAACCAAAACCAAGCGCGAGACAAATATGCAAAAATGGGTTGTGATTATTCTCGGATTAGCCTGGCTCACCCGGGCAGGAACCGTGACTCTGACGACGGGAAGTAGCCCAAGGCAATTCTACAAAGGTTTCGGATTCAGCCAAATAAATACCTCGCGATATGGCGATTTATCCCGAGCTCAGCAGCAGGAAATTTCCAAAGCAGTCGTTCAAGGAACGGGCGCCAATCTGTTGCGACTGTGGCATAACTCGGATTGGATAAATAGTTAGGCTCTACAGTCATTCGTGTGGAACGGGCCTGATTTGCTGAGGAAAAATTGGCTACCTTTTTTCTCATATGAAACAAACCGAGACCGTTGTAAGGGAACACTATAAGCGGATTTTGACCCTTCCTGATCCTTGGCAAGTAGAGTGTGTGGATACGGACATGGAGGCTAAGGCGATTACGCTTTCTGTGATTTATCCGATGGGAACTCTGGCCCCTTGCCCTGAATGTGGGACGCTTTGTTCGATCAAGGACCGCCGGCGTAAAAAATGGCGCCACCTGGCCCAGATGACCTTTGCCACCTACATCGAATGCGATGTTCCTAGGACAGATTGCGCGGAACACGATGTGCATCAGATTCGAACGCCTTGGGCAGAGCCGAATGGCCGGTTCACTTTGGATTTTGAAACCTTTGGCATCCAACTCATTTTGGCCTGTCAAAACCTGACTGAAGTCGGTAGGCTTTTGGGGATTTCCTGGGATGGGATCCAAGCCATTCAACGGCGTGGTGTTGAGCGAGGATTGTTTCGGAGACGACGAGATCCTATTCGCCGTCTGGGAATTGACGAGAAAAGCTTCCTGTCTCGCCACCGCTACGCCACTGTTCTTTCGGACCTGAAAGGCGCCCGTATTCTGGAGGTTACTCAGGGAAGGGACGAGGCTGCGGCCCAAGC
>JALYSE010000057.1 GCA_030854955.1 Fibrobacterota bacterium
AGGTCGAAGTGCTTGCGCATCTTGTAGCGGTCAATGATCCGACCCACGCGCAAGGCGATATCCTCCTTGCTGAGCCGCTTCTGTAAGGTGCCGCGCTTTACCAGCGTAAAAATCCCATTCTCCGCTCCTTGCTGATTTTCCTCTATTTCCCTCGGTATCAAATTCTCTCCACGAAAAAGCCCACTCCAATATAGGGGTTCTTTCGGTAAGTGTGTGGAAGAGCTAGCTTTTCTTGGCAATTTTGGAGGGCGATTTGGCCAACCCATTGCTAGAGACCAAATCCACTGTCATGGAGCATTACCGTCGGCTTCTTGAGCTTCCCGCACCTTGGGAGGTTCGTTCGGTTTCCATGGATATTGATCAACGGATGGTAGTCGTTGAGATTTCCTACCCCCTTGGAATCAGGGCTGATTGTTCGGAATGCGGGCAGCTCTGTTCGATCAAGGACCGTCGGAAAAAGCGTTGGCGGCATCTTTCGCAAATGTCCTTCCAGACCCAGATTGAGTGCGAAGTACCCAGGACGGATTGCTCCGAGCATTACGTACTTCAGATTCTGGTACCGTGGGCGGAGCCTCATGGGCGATTCACTTTGGAGTTCGAGGCTTTCGCTATTCTGGTACTTGAACGCAGTCGAAGCATTGTTGAGGGTTCCGAGATCCTCGGCATTTCCTGGGACGCGGCCCAATCGATTATGTGCCGGGCTGTAGCGCGAGGCCAACTTCAGGAGAAGGAAAAGAAGATCATGCCTCATTTGGGCATGGACGAGAAGAGCTTCTTGAAAGGGCAGAATTACGTTACGGTTTTGTCGGATATTAAAGGTGCTCGGGTTCTTTAGGTGATCGAGGGAAGGGACGAAGAGGCGGCGAAGGCGGCCCTGGCCTGCTTGAGCCCCAAGCAGCGAGAGGGAGTGGAAGCGGTGGCCACGGATTTCTGGGAAGCTTTCGGTAATGCGGTGAAGAACGTCTTGCCGAAGGCGGATCAAGTTCATGACCGTTACCACGCAACCACCTATTTGACCAAGGCGGTAGACAAGGTCCGCCGGGGCGAACACCGGGCGCTTCAAGCCGAAGGAGATCAAAGACTAAAGCGAACCAAGTACTTATGACTACTCAGTCCTGAGAATTGGAGGAAGGATCAACGCGAAGTTTTCCGTGCCTTACGAAGCGATAACCTGAAGGTGGGTAGGGCCTTTGCCATCAAGGAACAATTTCGGAGTTTTTGGAACTACAAATACGCTGGTGCGGCCCGAACTTTTTACAGTTCTTAAGCCGAGAGTTTTTTCAGAGCCAAGCTTATCAGGATGCCAAATCAGGGCTAAATCTCGGTATGCGTTTTATACTTCCTCCAGTGTCGCACTTGGCGTCAAGTCGAAGAAGGTGTAATATTTTTCAAGTATTTCAGGCTTCATAAAACTAACATATTCAATGAGCACGGATCAGAAATGGCTTGATTTCGATAGCAGCTGCCTTCCAATTCTGCATTCACTCCCCAAAGTAATCCCCATCGATCCTAATAACCTCTTAAACAGGGCTTGCTGAATAGCCTTTTCGCTCAATACTGACAGCGGTTTTGATGTGTTTGGGGTAGATTAAGGTGCAAAAAAAACCGACTTTAACCCCAGAAACCTTGCACAACTCCATGTATAAAAACACCCCGAACCGCTCCCTACAAGATGGATTTCCCCAATCCCTTCGGGGTGAAGCTGCGTGGCGACAACCGCTGGGCGCGTCTTTGCCAGCTCATTCCCTGGGAAGAGTTTGAAGAACAATACGCCGGATTGTTCAGCAATGACGGGGCCGTAGCCTATCCCTTTCGAATGGCCTTGGGAGCCGAGATTCTCAAAGAGCGCCTGGGGGTAACCGACAGGGAACTGGTGAACCAGATTTCTGAGAATCCGTATCTGCAATAGGCTTGCCCCGCTTCGTAACCGAAGCCCCCTTCGATGCCTCTACGCTGGTGCATTTCCGCAAACGCCTATCCGCGGAAATGCTCAAGGCGATTAACGAACGCATCGCTCTGCAAGGCTTGGCGGGCGCTGCAAATACTTCTCAGGAGAAAAAGGAAACGCCACCACCACCGCCGCTACCATTTCAAACACCATCCGCTTCTTCACCTGAGGCTCACCCTCCCAGCCTTCGGGAAGAATCGAAGCCGCCCCAAGGCAAGCTTCTCACGGATGCCACCTGCGCTCCCGAAGATATTCATTTTCCCCACGACCTGAGTCTATTGAACGAAGCTCGCGAAGTGACCGAGGCCATTACAGTGCTCTCACTGATCCCCAGGAATGGCTTCGCAGCGTCAAGAATGCACGCCTCGGCGCTTTCATAAAGCCGGGGGTTCTCCTTCAGTGGGAGGAATATGATCGTAACCACTCCGCCATCATGACTGCTACCATTGTGGGCGTGCCGACTCGGCATTAATCCAAGAATCCCTAAACGTCTTCGGTAAAAAACATTCCCGGTTGGCCAAGCACATTGATCCTGAAAAAAAGGAGACTTGGAATATATGCCCCCTATTATCAGCCCGATTCAAAGGAAGTACGGAATTGCTGAAGAAGGTCTTGATTCTAGAAGCTACACTTTGAAAAACAACAAAGGATTTTTGAACCATGGCAACAGCAGAAATCGTAAAGTCGAGAAAACTCGGAACTAAATTTGCTCTAGTCTGCGTCCTCTCGATAGGGGGATGCTTAAGTCCCGCTGATAATTGCGACCCCCGCCCCTGTGCGAAGTACCGCTACGAAGTTGAATTCACCGACAGCCAAGGCCGCAAAATTGACACAGTCGGGACGGCTGGACTGAGGATTAACTTCAATCCCATTATTCCCGCCGCAGAGACAGCTGCGGGAGGGGAGGGCGATTGCGCTGGCTGTACGAACTTCATTCCCGAAGATAGCGCGATCCTCACGGCCGACCGGTCCATTGTCTCACCTGAAGGCGACATCGTCCCGTCGGGATCCAATCTGCTTGACCCTCCATGGAATGGTATGCTGGGGACGGGCGATTTGCATTTCCAGTTTCACAAAGGAGTGCGATTCGAATCAGGACGCTACGCTTTTTCCATGAAGGCGCTTTGGACTTTTGAAAAAACCCGCACCATTCTAATCGATACGTCCTATCTCCATGTGCCGTGAAAACGATAACTCACTCCGCATGTGGTGGAAAGAAAGCGAGTTGACAGAAACGGTGCACAGACGTTCGCACTAACCTTCGTGCAAGTGCACAAGCAAATCTCCCTAGTGGTTGCAGTTGTTTGCTGGCCCTCTGGTTTTGACTCACGGCATGCTACTCGCGTGAACTACGAGGGCTATGGCGCCCCACTTAGAGTCTGTTAAATATTAAGTGACCTGTTTAGAGATTTTTGTCTATCCTTCCTTGATCGATCCTCTCAAACGAAAATTCGCATCTTTATTGCCAGCCCTGAACGAGCGCGATCGTCGTTTGGCTGTGGCGGCCGAAGCCAAGTCCCTGGGTCGGGGAGGCATCGTTCGTACTGCCCGTGCATCCGGTCTTTCCATATCGACTATTCAGCGCGGTCTCAGAGAGTTGAAAGCGCCGGGCCGTCGCCGGGATCCTGAGATGATCCGCCGTACCGGTGGGGGTCGAAAAAGCCTGTCGGATGTGGACTCACGTCTTCTGTCGAATTTGGAGTCACTGGTTGAGCCTGTCGTACGGGGTGACCCGGAATCACCACTACGCTGGACCACCAAGAGCCTAGGCACGTTTTCCGATGCGCTTTGCGCCATGGGCCATACCGTTAGTCATGTGACCGTGGGTGCATTGCTTCGCCAGGCCCGGTATAGTCTACAGGCGAATCAGAAAACCAAGGAGGGTGGACAGCATCCGGATCGCAACGCCCAGTTTGAGTTCATCTACGGCGAAGTGTGGCGGCATCAAGCCGATGGACAGCCGGTGATTTCCGTGGATACCAAGAAGAAGGATTTGGTTGGAGACTTCAAGAATGCAGTGCAGGAGTGACGCGCATCTTAAATCCGCAAAACAATTGCAGGCTGCACTCAAGCTCATCCTTGAAGGCAAACCACCGCGCGATTTTTTCGTCCGCTGCAAACCACTTTCACAACAGGCCATCGGCTGGCAGCCCGAGCAGTGCGACAGGCATGCATTTCCTTGGTTCTGGCACGGAACCACTTTTACAGGTGATCGGATCAATGACGTGCATCTCACCTTGGAACAAAAACAGGCTGCGCGAAAATGAGCACCAAAAAGAAAACAACCAAGAATGTGGTTGCAATTACTTCGGCCAAACACCCCGTTGTAAGTCGCCCGCGTCCCACCTCCGGTTTGCTGGAAGATCTCCGTGGACTGATTCTCAGTACACGGGCGGGTGTGGCCCGGTTAAACGAGCTGACTACGGAGCAAAAATTGTCGTGACGCTGTCACGACAATTGGGCTGGAGCCATTTTTTGAAAATTTTAACGCTGAAAGACAAGTTCAAGCGGGACTTTTACACTGAGATGTGCCTTATGGAAAAGTGGACCGTACGTACCCTCCGCCATAAAATTGACGCCATGATGAAGAGAAGCCCATTGGCCTAATCCTCTGTGCCGGTAAGAAGGTGGAGACGATAGAATTACTGGACATGGAGAAGGATGGCGTCCGCGTGTCCGCCTACTGGACCGACGTATTGCCCAAAGCGGAACTCAAAAAGAAGCTGCATGAAGCCGTCCTGATGGCCCGTGCGCGCATGAGAAACCTAAATTTGTAGACCATTTTCAAGTGTACCGCTTCGAGTCCGAATTGGCCGACGGTGCGCGCGCCAGTTCTTGCAGGGTCTCATGTGCCCCTCCGCAGTCGGAGTCCCGTTTTCCCGTCCAAAATCGACCCCTTGGATTCCCTAATTCCTGCTATCATTTCGATGGGAGGTCCGGAGCGCTTAGGTCCGGACCATTTATGTGGAGAGAGAAATGGGGTTCCCACTGAAATCAAGATTACTATCCGCAATTACGGTTGTATTCATTTTGGCCGGAAACGTCCGGTCGCAACATGTCGTTATCCTGCCCGCGGAGCTCGCCGCGCCCAATGCCAAGGTGGAAACGGTCTTGGAAGGGCTCAGCTATTCGGAAGGGCCGGCTTTCGATCCCGAAGGCAACCTTTTCTTCTCGGAAGACCCAGACGTGCAAACGGGGCGCATCTGGAAAATCACCCCTGACGGGGTCAAATCGGTTTACAAGGATCCCAGCCGCGGCTCCAACGGTCTTGAATTCGATCCCCAGGGCCGTCTGGTTATCTGCATGCTGGACAGCCTGATCCGGATTGAGAAAGACGGGAACGTAACCGTCCTGGCGGCCAAGTCCGGAACGCTTAACTTGGGCCGCGTTAATGATCTCTCAATCGCTTCTACCGGGGCCATGTTCTTCACCAACCCCGGCCGCAATACCCTTTTCTTCCGCAGCACCGATGGGCAGATCAAGACCCGGACCTTCAACGACGTGAACGGCGTGGAATGGATCGAGGAGAAGGGCATCATTTACGTCGCTTCCGACAGCCTGCAGAAATGTAAGGTGAACAACGCCACTGGAGAGCTGAGCGGTTGCGTTAACTTCGCCGGCGGCACTGACGGCCTGACTACTGATGCAAACGGCAACGTCTACTGGGCCTCCTGGAACGAGGGCAAGGTATTCGTCCACGATTCCACGGGAAAGCAATTGGGTTCCATCTTCATTGATGCTAAACAAGTGGCAGGCAAACGTTTCACGGACAAAAACCCGGGCAATACCTCCAATTGCGCATTCGGAGGTCCGGACCGGAAGACCCTTTTCATCACCGGTGACGGAGGATGTTACAAGGTCACGCTCAAAGTGGCCGGTCGGGTGCGGCCCGGCGGGCCGAGCGCATTGGGGCCGGGGATGAGGCGGGGGGGAGCTGGGACGGCTTCAGGCGCTTTGAAAATCGAGCCTGTGTTTGCGGGTCCGAAAGCGGCCGGAATCTATTTTCTCGATACTCGAAAGACTTCGGTGGCCGCTGACGGACGTCGTTCCGCCGATTTCCTGCCCGCTTCGATCACCGAGGTGGGCCGATAATGGGTGGGAGCATGGATGCGACCCTAATCTTGAAAAACGTGGGAGAGCTGTCGGCAAGTTTCGCCGCCGACCGCAAAGAGCGACAGAAGCGGCGCGGCCTCGTTCCCGGCGACTTCGCCGCCCTTAGGGATGCCGGCTTCCTCTTAACCGGCGTTCCGGCCGAAGAGGGCGGCATCTGGCAGGATTTGCGCCGGTCGGCGCGCCCCGTTTGTGAAATCCTCAGGGTCCTGGCCCATGGGGATTCCTCCGTGGCCTTGGTCTGCTCCATGCACCCCTCAGTCCTCATCTTTTGGCTCGCCACTCCCGAAGCGCCTGCGCCGTTCCGGCAAGCATGGGCCGCCCAGCGGTCTCGAATCTTCCAAACCGCGCGGGAAGGCTCCTGGTGGGGCACCATCACTTCGGAACCGGGTAGCGGCGGAGACATGGCCAAGACCAAAGCGACAGCGCGTCCGGTGGACGGCGAAGGCGGGTATAAAATCTCGGGCCAGAAGCAATTCGGAAGCGGCTCGGGGATCACGTCTTACATGGTTACGACAGCCCTCCCGGAAGGTGAGGCGTCGCCTGACCTTTTCTTCATGGATATGAAGAATGTCCCTTGGGACGGTAACGCTGGAGTGACTCTTACCGCGCCTTGGGACGGTCATGGAATGATCGCCACCCAGAGTCACGCGTTCGCGTTCGCGGACTTCCCCGGAAAGCGTAGCGCCGCACCAGGAAGTCTCATGCACCGGATGGAAGCCACGGGCGGGTTCATCCAATGCGCCTTCTCTTCGGTTATTGTTGGGGTGGTGGAGACAGCGATCGAAACGGCTCGTCTGCAGATTTCGCGCCGACGCGAGGAATTGCGCCCTTTTGAGCGGATCGAATGGACCCGGGCCGAGATGGAGGGCTGGTTGATCCTGCAAGCTTATGAGGGAATGCTCCGTGCCGTCGAAGAAGGCAAGGAGGGGCGACGTCGGGCGGCCCAAGGGAAAACGGCCATCGCGGAACTGGCGGTATCGGTCATGGACCGGCTGTGCCGTGCCCTCGGGGGAGGAACATTTTCCCGATCGTCGCCTTTCGGCTATTGGTACGAGGATGTGCGCGCGCTCGGTTTTCTCCGGCCGCCATGGGGCTTGGTTTACGACAACCTATTCGACTGGTCTTGCGCAGAACCGGTTTGACCCTGCGAGGGTAGGGGCCGGGACTGCCGGGATCATGAAGGCCCCGATGGCTGCGGGGCATCCGGTTCTAAAGGAGTTCTTCCTGTGCGGGCTCTTTGGCCGGGGGAACCAGGCCTAGATGCCTGAATGCATTGGCCGTGGCCACGCGGCCACGGGGCGTGCGCTTGAGAAAACCCAATTGGATCAGATACGGTTCGTAAACCTCTTCCAGGGTCTCGGTTTCCTCGCCCAGGGATGCGCCTAAGGTCGATAGGCCCACCGGGCCTCCTTCGAACTTGATGATGATGGTTTTGAGGATGTTCCGGTCCATCTCGTCCAGCCCGCGCGGATCGATGCCGAGCATTTCCAGGGTCTTGACCACGATGGCTTCGGAGATGATCGTGGTGCCTTTGACCTGGGCCACGTCCCGGCAGCGGCGCAGGACGCGGTTGCCCACCCGGGGAGTGCCCCGGCAGCGGGCGGAAAGCAATTCGGTCCCCTCGGGGGACAGGTCCACCTTCAGGATCCTGGCCGAACGATTGAGAATCTTCTTCATCTCCGCATCGGAATAGGTTTCCAGGCGGAAGGTGATGCCGAAGCGGTCGCGCAGGGGAGAGGTGAGCATGCCGGTGCGGGTGGTGGCGCCCACCAGGGTGAAGCGCTTCAGAGGCAGGTTGATGCACTTCGCCGACGGACCCGATTCCAACATGATATCGATCTTGAAATCTTCCATGGCGGGGTAGAGGAATTCCTCGATGACCCGGCTCAGGCGGTGGATTTCGTCGATGAAGAGCACGTCGTTGGTTTCCAAATTGGTCAGCAGGCCGGCAAGCTCCGAGGGCTTGTCCAGGGCGGGTCCGGAGGTGATCTTGAGGTTGGCGCCCATTTCCCTGGCGATGATATGGGCCAGGGTGGTCTTGCCGAGCCCGGGCGGACCCGCGAAGAGGATATGATCGATGGGCTCGTTACGGTCCCGCGCGGCCTGCAGGAACACGCCCAGGCTTTCCTTGAGCTTCTCCTGGCCTATGAAATCCGCCAGGGTGGCGGGTCTTAAGGAGGTGTCCTGGTCCTGGTCGTCACCGAACTGTTCAGGGGCTATGATGCGCTCGGCCATGGCAGTAACCTACACGTCCTGCAAAGCTTGGGTTATCAACTGAGTGGTGGTGGCCTTGTCGCCGAAGCGCTCCAGGGCCTTTTGCACGGCCATCTGGGCGTTCACATCCTTAACGCCCAAGGTGATAAGGGCCAGGACCGCGTCCCGGGCCGCTTCGCCGCCGGCGTCCAGCACCGCAGGCTTGCCGTCGACGGGAGTGTGCAGATCCATTTTCGTCAAGGAGGCGCGAAGGGACGCGACCATGACCTCGGCCGTTTTCTTCCCGATGCCCTTGAGTGTTGTCAAACCCCTGATGTCCCCGCCGATGATCATCTGGGCCAACTGGTGGGGCGGCACGGCGGACAGGATGCGTAAAGCGAGCCTGGGGCCGATGCCGGAAACGCCGAGGAGCTTGAGGAAGAGTGTCTTTTCCACCCTGTTCTGGAAGCCGTACAGCTCCAAGCTTTCTTCGCGCACGTGGAGATAGGTGATGAGCTCCACGGTTTCGCCGACCCGGGAAAAAAGCTCGGCCGTGCGCAGGGAAACGTCCACGCCCATGCCCACACCGCCCACGTCGATGACCAGGCGGGCCGGTTCGCGGTGCGCCAAGCGGCCCCGGAGGAATTCAATCATAACGGTCTCATCATGCTTGTGCCAAAGTTAGAAAGTTTGGGGCTTGCATGAAGCTGCGCAAGACCGGATGGGAGCGCCGGCGTGAGGCCCGGGTCCCGGTATCCCCAAAGAAACTACCCGCGCTTGTTCGCCTGGATCAAATGACAAAAAGCGATTGCCAGGGCATCTGCCGCATCGGCGGGGGTGGGCATTTCTTTCAGGCCCAGATGGACTTGGATCATCGATGCCACTCTTTCCTTGGTCGCGCGACCCGTGCCCACCGTCGCCTTTTTGACCATTTGCGGCGCGTATTCGGAAACCCCGATTCCAAGAGTCTGGGCGGCCACCATGATGGCTCCCCGGGCGTGGCCGAGGATTAGGGCCGATTGGGGGAACTTGGCGAAGAAGATGCTTTCCAAAGCCATGTGGACGGGGGAGTAGACCAGCATCAGAGCCTTGAGTTCCCTATGGATCTGTTCGAGCCGAAGGGGCAGGGGGGCGTCGCTCTTGCAGCGGATGACGCCGTATTCCAGCACCCGGATCCGGCTATTCCGGTTTTCCAGGAAGGCGTAGCCGGTCCGATGTGTTCCGGGGTCGACCCCCAGGACGATCACAGGTTCTCAAGCTCCTTCTGATCGAATTCGGCGTTGGTGTGGACGTTCTGCACATCGTCCTGCTCGTCGAGGGCTTCCAGGATCCGGAGTACCTTTTCCGCGTCGTCGCCGGTCACTTTCATCATATTATCGGCGATCTTCACGATTTCGGAGGTCAAGGGCTTGATGCCCTTTTTCTCCAGCGCTTCCGTGAGGGCGTGGAAGCGCTCGGGTTCGACCTTGATTTCGTATTCCGTTCCGGAGGAGTCGAGATCTTCCGCCCCGGCCTCGGTCACCAGTTCGAACAGCGCGTCCTCGCCGATGGCCTCTTTGGCCAAGGTGACGACCCCTTTGGATTTGAACATCCAGGCCACGGATCCGGCTTCGCCCATGTTCCCACCGTTCTTGCTGAAGATGTGGCGCATTTCGGCGACGGTGCGGACCTTGTTGTCCGTCATGGTGTCGACCATGATGGCGGTGCCTGCGGGCCCGTACCCCTCATAGGTGATTTCCGAATAGGTGACGCCTTCGAGCTCGCCCGCACCCTTGGCGATGGCGGTTTCGATGTTCTTGTTGGGCATGTTTGAGCCCTTGGCCTTCAGGATGGAGACGCGCAGGCGCGGATTGCCTTCCGGATCGGAGCCGCCCATGCGCGCGGCCACGGTGATTTCACGCAGGATGCGGTTGAAGACCTTGGCGCGGGCTACATCGACCCTCGCCTTTTTACGCTTGGTGGTTGCCCATTTGGAATGGCCGGACATGTGACGGACTCCAGTCGATAAATAGGGTCTGAAAGATAGATTTCAAATCGCAATTTCCAATTTTCACTTTGCCATCTTGCCTTTGACCTTGTTTTCTTTGGCCGTCGACCCGCCCACCTGGGCCCTTCGGTATTTATCGATGGCTTTGGCCAAGCGTTCCGCAATCTGTTTCTGTCCTTTTTCCGATGCCAGGATGCGGCGATCCTCATCGTTGGTCAGGTAACCCATTTCGAACAGGACAGCGGGCATGAACGCTCCCACCAGCACGTAGAAACCAGCCTGGCTGGCTCCGGTAGCGTACTTGCCGATCTGGAAATTTCCGAATTCCTGAATGATATGTTCGACGAAGCCTTCGCTTTCCTTGGAATAGAGGTTGAGTTGATGCTCGAGCAGGATCCATTCCACGGGCGAAATCTCGGCCCGGGTCTTGCCGCTTTCGCCGCTGATGGCCTCGTTTTCCCGGCGGGCCAGGGCTTTGTCTTCTTCACTTTCCCCTTCTCGCAAAATATAGGCGATGAATCCGGTGACGGTCTTCTTGCGCTTGGGGGAGCCGTCGATGGCGTTGCAGTGGAGGCTGACGAAAAGATCGCCCCCCTTGTCCGAGGCGAACTTTGGCCGATCCTGCAGGCTGATGAACTTGTCCTCCTCCCGGGTCAGCATAGCCTTGTATCCCATGTTCGTCAGCAGCGATTTCAATTCCTTGGCTACGGCAAGGGTCACCTGGGCTTCGTTCACGCCCCCCACCATGGCGCCCTGGTCTTTTCCGCCATGGCCTGGATCGATGATGATAGTGGCGGATTTGGGGCCCTTTTCCTTTTCCTTCTTCTCGCTCTTTTTCCGCACGGTTATCTGGTACCCCTGGGTTTCGCCGGAATAGGCCACCTCCACGGTATCGATAGCCTTGGGGATGTTCAGGGTCACTTGGACCAAATCCTTTTCTTGCAGGGTCAGGATGCTTTTTACCAATCCCTGGCCCGGCGACTTCACGGGATATTGCGGGGAAATCTGTCCGCCCTGGAATCTGAGGATGAAATGGGGAGGCACCCAGTAACTTTCCCATTCCATGGGTCCTGCGGTGCGGAGCGAAACTAGGGTTCCGTTTTCACGGGCTTCCGCTCCCACGTCCAGGATGTTAGAACCGCCGGGAAGGGAGAGTGCCTTGAAGGGAGACTTTTCCGGTTTGACCGGATCCGGCTCCACCGAAGCGAAGGCTTCCGGAGGGATGATAGCCAAGCCCAGGCGCTGATTCACGACCCGGAGCAGGGAAGGGAGTGGCAGATAGAGGAACTGGGGTCCCCGGCGGACGGGATAGATAAGGTTCACTACCTCATCGCCGATGTTCATATAGGGATTATCGAGGGTGAAGTACCACTTTTTTCCACTGGTATCGGGAATGACGAATTTCTGCCGGTCCGGAACCCAGCTTCCCTCGCGGCCGAACAAGCTTTCCAGGAATTGCGAGGACACATAGCGGACGCCTTCGAAAGAGGTATCCGGGAAGGTACTCCCCTGCCATCTACCCTCTTGGATTGCTGCGGGCTTCAGGGTGACGAAAGAACGGCTTTCCAGGGCGAAGATAGGGAAAAGGATCAGGATCAGACGGGAAAGGATCTTGATTCGCATGTCAGCCGCGGTTGCGTTCCTTAAGGGCCCGATCGATTTCCCGCTTGGCTTCCTGCTTGTGCTTGTCCTGTCGCTTGTCGCGGTCTTCTTTGCCCTTGCCGATGGCAATTTCCAGCTTTAGTACGCTGCCTTTGAAATAAGCCTTGAGGGGGATTATGGTATGCCCTTTCAGGTCTGACGCGTCCTTTATCTTGGAGATTTCGGTCTTATGGGCTAGAAGCTTGCGCTCACGGCGGGGGAGGTGGTTGTAGATGTTTCCCCAGTTGTATTCCTGGATATAGGCATTGATGAGCCAAAGTTCGTCGTTCTTCACGATCACGTAGGCTTCGGCCAATTCCAGCTTGCCCACCCGCACCGATTTCACTTCAGTTCCGCGGAGCATGATGCCCACCTCGTAGGTATCGAGAATATGGTATTCATGCCGCGCTTTACGGTTCTGGATTTCGGGCATGCTCGGTCTGGTCATCGGAAATGAATTTAGTAAGAAGTCTTTGGCGGATACGGCTGGCGACCGCCAATCAGGGCCGAAACGGGGTCTGCCGTCGGGGACGGCGGAAGCCGGCTAACCTTCCTTTTTGACGGAACCGGTTTCCGGCTCGATGCCGTCCGAATTGAGCACGTTCTTCAATTCCTTGCTGGCTTCGAAGATCGGCTTAAGCCCGGCTTCAATATGGACCATTTCACCGGTGCGGGGATTGCGCGCCGTGCGGGCCTTCTTCTCCTTCACCTTGAACCGTCCGAAACCGCGGATCTCGATGTTCTTGCCTTGCACCAGGGACTTGGCGATGGCATCCAAAAAGCATTCGACGATGATTTTGGTATCCACCTGCGTTAGCCCAGTGCGGGCTGCGATTTCATCCACGATATCTTTTTTGGTGATGTTCCCCATAGGGCTCCTGTGGTCCGTAACCGTAGGTATAATAACACTTTAGGTATAGGCAAGCAAGACCGCGGAAACCTTTTTTACCGGAATATATGAAGCGTCGTCTTCTGATGCCTTCAAGACCACGGCTTCAGCTTGAAAAGGACCAATTTGTTCAGAGGATCGAGCTCATACGCCTTGGTAAGGTACGACCTGGCCCGCTCCGGTAGTTTGAGGTACTCGTAGGCCAGGGAAAGCTGCACCAGGGTGGGCACGTGCCTGGAATCCGTCTTCAAGGCCGCATCCAGGTGGCGGATGGCCTCCTTATACTGGCCGTTTCCATTGAGCAATACGCCCATCCGGTAATGGGCCTGCGCATGATCCCGGTTTAGTTCCAGCGTCTTCAGGTAGCAATCCATGGCTTCGGCGCGCAGGGATTGGATCTCCTCCGGCGTCTTCAACTGAGCGGCATGGGACAATTGCAATTCGCCCAGATTGAACCAGGTGTTGTAGTCATCCGGATTCATTTCCAGTTCGGTTCGATAGGCTTTTTCCGCTTCCTTCTCCTTACCCAGGTGATACAACGCCATTCCCAGTTGGCCAAAAGCCTTGGCGTTGCGGGGCTCTAGTTTGACCACTTTCAGGAAGGCCGTTTCCGCATCCTTGTAGTTTCCCTCCAACTGAGCCTTGCGGCCTTGCAGATAAAGGGCCGGGGCGTAATCGGGTTTCAGCTTCAGGGCCGCTTGCAGGGATTTGCCGTAGTCATGGTGGCCTTGGCCCATTTCCACTTCCATGGTCCCAAGGGATGTCAACATTGCCAAGTCTCCGGGATGGAGCTTCAAAGCGGCCTGGGCCGCAGTGATCGCCTTTTCCACCATGCCGAGCCGATATTGCGCTTCCACGGCCTGTACTTGGACCTTCATGTCGTCTGCTTTCAGCGCCAGGACCTGTTCCGCTACCTTCAAGGCTTCCTTATAATGACCCGTGCCCAGGAAGATGTCCACGGCCAGGGACAATAGCGGTGCTTCACGGGTGGGCATCAGCATCACCCGTCTCATGGGCGCCACGGCCTTAACCAGGTTGCCTTGGGACGCATGCATTTCCGCCAATTGGCGCAAGGCAGATAGTTCTTCGCGGGAAGGCCGGATACTGCCATCCGCTTCCGGGTCCTCTTCATCAAACTGGTCGGCGGCATCGCCGGTATGCGCGCCGTGGCCGTCATTGCCCGACTCGGTATGCAATGCGGCATTGGAATGGCCTTCATGATTCGGCTTCGCTGGCGATCCCTCGGAGTCATGCGCGCTATGGGAGGCTGTCTCATCATGGCTTTCCGCTCCGTGATGACCTTGGTTCCCATGGCTATTTTGTCCGGAAGTATCCTTGGCACCCCCATGGCCGAGGCCTTCCGCAATTTCAGAGGGGTTTTTATCCTTTACGAGGAAGAACGCCGCGACCGCGCCGATCCAGACGATCGCGGAAACGATTCCGACGATCTTGATCAACTTGGGCCCTTTCGGCCTTTTATCGGAAATCCTTTTCCAAACCTTGTCCATCATGGGAACATACCCCCGCCGGTCGAAGCGACCGGTATGCCGGTCGAAGCGACCGGTATGCCGGTCAAAGCGACCGGTACGCCCGGCCGGTGTGCAGCCGGTTCCAGCAAAGTTTAAGGGGAGGGCGCATCCCGGGGCAAGCCTTACGAAACGGTTATCCGGCCGCCGGGGGAAAACTTTTCCGGAACGCGTGTCGAAGGGTGGGATTTGGCGTTCGGGTCACGGTTGGTTGGGTTTATTCAATTTTTGGAGGTGCCGGCCGGACTCACTCCGGCAGGGCGGGGGAGCCCAGGTCGTGCTGGTAGAATTTCGGCCGATCTGAGGTGAACCGGCTGAACCCCGAGGCCCGGTTGGCTTCGTAGAGAAGCACGGACAACGCTACGCTGGCATTGAAGGAATGGGCGCGTGGAGCCATGGGGATCTTTACCACGTAGGTGCAAGCGCGCCGGATGTGGGGGGGGATGCCGCGATCTTCACCGCCCACTACGAGCACCACCGGGCCGTCGTATTTACCTTTGGTCACATCCACTTCGCCGTCTTCTTCCAAGCCGATGATCGTGTAGCCCTCGTTCCTCAGGGACTTCAACTCCTTTTCGATATCGCCCACCTGGCAGATTGCGATGGACTCGAGCGCGCCGGCGGCCGTCTTGGCCACGGCGGGAGTCAGTCCCGCATTGCCCTTGTTGTGGGAGAGCACCACGTCGGCTCCCATGCAAACGGCAGACCGGATGCAGGCGCCCAGGTTGCGCGGATCCTCGATTGCGGCGGGCACCACGATCATGGGTGCGTAACCGGCGCGTTTCGATGCGACCAGATCCTTCTTGACGATTTCCCAATCGTCCCAGGAGCGGGTATTGCAGAATGCGAGTACGCCCTGATGCGCGCCCTTGTACCATTGGTCCAGGCGGGATTTGGGCAACTGATGCACCCGGATCTTCTGGGCGTCCGCTATCTTCTGGAGTTCGTGTAGTTTATGGTTCTGGCCTCCGTGGAGCAGAACCAGATGGTTGATTTTGCCGGGCGAGCCGCGCAGCAGGGCCTCCACGGCGTGGACGCCGGCCACAATGGATGTTTCGTCGACTTGCTTGGGCATGATGGTGACCGGAAGGTGGAAGGAATGGTTTGGTGGAATCCGGGGGGCTTTTCAGCCGGCCCGGTTACTGACGGAGCCCGCAGTTTCGGCCTTGGGCGCATGCTTGCGGATCAGATCGAAGAATTCCTCGAACAGGTAATGGGAATCCTTGGGACCCGGGGACGCCTCTGGATGGTATTGCACCGAATAGGCGGGCAGGGTACGATGGCGCAGGCCGGCCACGGTCTGATCGTTCAGGTTGATATGGGTGACTTCGACCTTTTTGTCGTCTAAGGTCTTGGGATCCACCGCATAGCCGTGGTTCTGGGAGGTGATTTCCACCTTGCCCGTGCGCATGTCCTTGACCGGATGGTTGGCGCCGCGATGCCCGAACTTGAGTTTGAAGGTCGTGCCACCCAGGGAGCGGGCGAGTAGTTGATGGCCGAGACAGATTCCGAAAATCGGTTTCTTTGTCTCCAATAAGCCTTTGATCGTTTCCACCGCATAATCGAGGAGGGCGGGATCCCCGGGTCCATTGGAAAGGAAGATGCCGTCGGGATTGCAAGCCATGATGTCGGCGGGCTTTGCGTCGGCGGGGAAGCGGATGACCTCCGCGCCCTGGGACTGCAATTTCCGCAGAATATTGTACTTGATGCCGTAATCGAGGGCGGCAACGGTAAAGCGCGCCTTCTTCTCAGGGGCGGGGCGAAAGCACAGGGCATGTTCAGGCTCATTCCAGCCTTCGCGGCCGGTGATGGAAACCTTTCGCACGAAATCGATGTTGGAAAAGGACGGAATGGCCTTGGCCTTCGCCAACACCGCCTGGACGTCGTAGTCGCCGACCACGATGATGCCGTTCTTGGCACCGGTCTCGCGCAGGATGCGGGTCAAGCGGCGCGTGTCCACTCCCTGGATACCGGGGATATTGTTCTTCTTAAGGTATTCCGAAAGCGACCAGGGGCTTTTGCCTTTGCCCTGTTCCGCACGCCAATTGGAAGGGTATTCGCAGCAGTTCTTGACCACCAGGCCGGAAACCTGAATTTTTTTGGACTCCACATCCTCGGGATTGATCCCGTAGTTGCCGATTTCCGGGTAGGTGAGGGTGACGATTTGTCCCGAATAGGAGGGGTCGGTCAGAATTTCCTGATAGCCGGTCATGGAGGTGTTGAAACACACCTCTCCTCCCAAACCTTGTTTGGCGGCATCGTGTTCGGCACCGAAGGATTCCCCTTCGAAATAGCTTCCGTCTTCAAGGGCGAGTATGGCTTTCATTCAATATCTCCGTGCCGTCCGAATCGCCCAGGGTTTCCGGTCCGCGCGGCGCGCGGCCGCGAATCACCCCTCCAAACGGGGCGCGGAGAAGACCAGGATCCTCTTCTCCGAAATGACGGCGTCCATAAGCTGATCATGCGGGTCCAAAGTTAAGTTTTTCTGTGTGATTTGCACGTCGAAACCCACTCCCGCCTTCATCGCGCGGGTCCCGGCCAGGTATCGGTCATAAAATCCCATTCCTTTGCCCAATCGACCACCCCTGAGGTCGAAGCATAGGCCGGGAACCAGCACCAAGTCCGGCTCCGGGGCGGCCTCGTTCCTGAGTCCGGGCTCCGGTTCCAGGATTCCGAAGGCCCCTTCGGAAACGTCCTTGTCCAAATCTGCTACCTGGGCCATGCCCAGGGTTTCGACGGACTCGTCCCCCTGGCCCACTCCTTTGATGACAAAGGGCATCACCAGGGATTTCCCGTCCAGGAGGATTTGCCTGAGCAGGGGTTCGGTATCGATTTCCTCCAGAGTTCCGGAATAACAGGACACGACCTTGGCATTACGATAGGTAGGCCATTCGGTCACTTGCTTGAGAAGGATGTTGGCGGCCTCGGCGCGCGCTCCTGCCGGAAGGGTCTTCAATTGGGCTTTGGCCCAGACGCGCATGCCGGCCTTGTCATTCTGGACCTTATCGCGTTTGTCGCTCGCTTCCGCTTCCAAGGTGATACTCTCCAATTGAGATTTCACGTCCGACTGGATCTGGGTGACCTTGCGCTTGAATTTACCGAACTGGCGCATGAGTTTGCCCATCTCCTTGGGCTTGACGAGCACCACCACCAAGGCGAATACCACCCCGAGTTCGCCAATGCCCAGCGAGTCGAAAATCATGTTGCGGCTTCCTTTTCCTGTTTCCTTTGGGCCATGGCGCAGATGCCTATGGAAACCACGTACAAGATAAGTAAGGGAATCGCCATCATGATTTGCGAAACGGGGTCAGGGCCGGGCGTAAGCAGGGCGGCCGTCGCGAAGATCAGAATGATGGCATACCGGAAGAAGCGCCACATGCCTATCGCGGTGATGAGCCCCATAGTTGCCAGCACATAGGCCGCCACCGGCAGTTCGAAAATCACTCCGAAGGCCAGCATGAATTTGCTGATGAAGGAGGCGAAATCACCCTGGCGCCAGTTCTGGGTGATGGCACCTTTTGTATAGGTGGCCAGGAATTCCAGTCCCGCCGGCAGGACCACGAAATAGGCGAAGCAGGCTCCCGCCCCGAACATGACGATGGAGGAAAAAAAGGCGATGGCGAAGACCCGCTTTTCTTTCGAGTAGAGTCCCGGAGCCAGAAAGCGCCAGACGTTCCACATGATCCAGGGAAAGGAAACGATGAACCCTGTGATAAGGGACATCTTGAAACTCGTCATCAGGGTTTCCATGGGAGATGTCGCAATCAAATCCACCTGGAGGTGCTGCTTGGTCAGGGGGTAGGCCATGATGGCCCAGATGCGTTCCCAAAAACCGTAGGCCACGGCGGACGCGACGGCCAAGCCGATCATGATTTTAATCAGTCTGGAGCGGAGTTCTGAGATGTGGTCCCAGAAGGTGAGTTCAGAGTCCAATTTGAAAGGGGAGAGGAAGTGAGGGGAGCCGGATGGGGAATGCGACCCTCCCGGATCCCTTCAAGATTTCGGGGTTTCCTTGACGTCCGTCTTCGCGATGGCCTTGGCTTCATCCTCAGCGTCGGCATTGCCGGCCATGGAGGATTTGAAGTCACGAATGCCTTTACCCAGGCCTTTGGCGATTTCCGGGATCTTCCGCCCCCCGAAAAGCAGGATTACAATCAAGAGGATGATGACCAATTCCATGGGTCCAAGACTTCCAAGCATATCGACCTCCGGTGCGAGACTGAACCAATTATAGCAAAATCCGGCTTAAACCTCCTGAAGGAACCGCTTGCCGAGGCCAATCCACTGGAATCCGGCAGGAAAACCTCGTAAAGGGTAGGGTTGTTTGGTGTTAGCGGCCGAAACCTCCCCGAGTCCCGTTGCGGCCCTGGGACTTTTCGGATCCGTTTGCGTTTGAAGGAGCCACCTTGGACTGGCCTTTGTCGAGGTTATCCATTTTTCTGGCATTCGATCCGGGTTCGGGAGCTTTGTTCGCAACGGGACCCGGCTCCGCTTCCAACGCCGCGACTGTATCCGGCGGTTTAAGCCATTCATCCAAGAGAAGGTTTTCCTGCCACTGCATCCACTTTGCGGCCACGATCATTTTGTGCCGCGCGGAGGCTCCGGTAAGGGCCACCGCTGTAAGGGTGGATTTGGTGGCAAGGAGGGACGGGTCAATCTTCAAGGCATCGGCGATCTTGTCCCGTACCGTCTTAAGATGGTTGAGGACGATGGCACTGGGACTGGGAGCGATTTTCCGAGGCGGCCTGAGGATGAGAGGCCATGACGCTTCCGTCATTTCCAGGGCGTCCCGGTAGGCATCCAGGAAACCGGCTTTGATCTTGGGATTGAGACGGGACGGCAGGGAAGGCACCTGATCGGGAACACCGTCCTGGGGAACCGCCATGGCGAACCGCAGCAGGATGTCCGAAGGCAGGACCTTGTAACTGGGAAGATCCAAATCCTTGGCGGTCTGGTCGCGAAATTTCCAAAGGGAGTGGAGGGCGGCCAGTTGGCGGGGATACAGGCGGGAAGAGCCGTCGATACGCCAGGTGTTTTCGAGATCCACTTCCTTTGATTTGGCCGTGGCCTTCACCAATTCCACGCAGCATTCCTCATGCCAGGTCAGGCGGTTCTTCTCTATCAATTCCTGGGTCAGGGATTCATAAAGGCCAGGCAGGTAGAAGGTATCCTGTGCACCATATTGCAGCATCAAGGGCGGCAAGGGACGTTGGGACCAATCGGCTTTCTGCTGATCCTTTTTGAGGATGGCCCCGAAATAGGATTGCACCAGGGCGGCCAGGCCAAAGGCCGGCTTCCCCAGCAATTGGGCGGCGAGCATGGTGTCGTACACCTTATGGGGGCGGAAGCCGTGGGCCTGGTAAAGCATACGCAGGTCATAATCGGCGCCGTGAAGCACGAGGAGCTTGTCTGCGAGTTTCTTAAGGAATCCGTCCAGGGAAATATCACTCAGGGGATCGACCAGGTAGCATCGATCGCCTACCAGGATCTGGATGAGACAGATCTTTGCGAAATAATGATGCATACTGTCCGCTTCCAGATCCAGGAACACGGTATGCGTGGAATCCATGGCTTTGAGCAGCTTTTCCATCTGCGCAGCGTTGTCGACATAGTCGATCGGAAAGGTCGGTTGTAGGGGTAGACTCATGCTAGGTAGGTCGGGTTGATCATCGATAAGGATTTATCCCTATTATATAACCCTTTGTATTTCAAAGGGTTAAGGAAACCAAAAAATGCTCCCGAAATGGGGGTGCCTATCTTGGAAAAAGTACAAAAATTCGATTTTGAGGAGGCCTTTTTCTACCGGGGACCGCAAACACGTCCGGGAAATGGGGTACTGGTACCCCAACCCCAAAATAGTGAAACGCTTTTGCCGAGTCGGGGGGCCCAGCCCTTTTTTTGGAGGCCGGGAGCCCGATCTAGGGAGGACATGGCCGGTCGGAGGCTACCGCCTCGCGCCGGTTACTCCCAATGAAAGTTGCGGTGATTTTTTTTGGGTGGGTTTTTTGGTTAGATTAGAGGTCCGAACTCCGTTTTTGAAGGGATGACGATGGCTTTGCGGGCATTGACGGGAATCAAACCGACGGGCGAACCCCACGTGGGAAACTGGCTGGGAGCCATCAAGCCGGCCCTCGCCCTGGCATCGACCTACGAAACCTATTACTTCATCGCCGACTACCACGCTCTCAATGCGGTTTACGACGCGGAGGCTCTCCGGAAAAGTTCCCTATCCATCGCTGCCACCTATTTGGCTTTCGGCCTGGACCCGGACCGTTCCATCTTCTACCGCCAAAGCGATATTCCCGAGGTGTTCGAGTTGGCCTGGATCCTGGCCTGCTTTACGCAAAAGGGTCTGATGAACCGGGCCCACTCCTATAAGGACTCGATCGCCAAGAACCTTGCGACGCAGAAGGATCCGGATTTCGGAATCAATATGGGCCTGTATTCTTATCCCATCCTGATGGCCGCCGACATCCTCCTTTTCTCGGCGAATGTGGTGCCGGTCGGAGCCGACCAGAAGCAGCATGTGGAAATCGCCCGGGACATCGCTGAACGCATCAACCACAACTATAAAACCGATCTTTTCGTCCTCCCGGAACCACGCATCGACGATCATGTCAAAACCATCGTGGGCCTCGATGGCCGGAAGATGAGCAAAAGCTATA
>JALYSE010000275.1 GCA_030854955.1 Fibrobacterota bacterium
TAAAGTCGCCCAGGCTATAGCTCGGGAATATCAGGGCCCCGCCCGCGTGTTCTTCCTCGCTCACGCCGGTGAGATTGCAGGCGAAGCCGATTTGGGTCTTCACCTCCTTCTTGCAATAGCCGAAGTAATTGTCGGCGATGAGGGTTACGATGACCCCGTCGCCGGAGGTGATGGTGGCCTTGAAGGCCTTGCCGTTGTTGTAGAGCTCGGAAGGATCGCTCCAGCACATGCCGTCTTTCTTCTGAGCGGGAGTCGCCTCGGAGACATTGGGCAGGCCCAGGTCTTTTTTGCGGAGCTTGATCAGGTGCGGGGCGAGGATGACGCAGCCGGTGACGCCGCAGAAGTGCTCCGGGTCCAGGCCGGAGTCGTTCTCGGGCAGGTAGGGATCTCCGGCGTTGCCGAAGATGGACTCCACGAAGTCGAGGTTCGAGACCAAGCTGCCCGGGGCGAAGAAGCGGATTTCCATGTCCCGATAGGGGCGCAGGCCCGGCACTTCCGGGCTGACCAGGGGGCGGATGAACAGGGAGGTGAAGACCCTGGCCTTGCGCCGGATGCCGGAGGTGAAGGGGAGTTCCAGGATGTCGGCGGGAGGATTGAGAGCGTTCCAGAGCAGGCGCGCGAAGGCGACCTTGGGCACGGTCTTCTTGTCCGCGGCGATGGGCAGTCCGCCCTCGCAGACGTGGAAGGTGCCTTTGGTGGTGCGCTTGTCGGTGGCGGGATTGTGAAGCACCCCTTGGGCGGTGCGGTAGGATTTGACGAATTCCGATTCGAAGGTATCACCTTCGGCTGGAATGGAAAGGGTGCGCGCCAGGCCGTGGAAATCCATGTGCAGGGTGCTCAGGGGCAGATCGATGCGGCCCGGGAGCGCGGTGTCCGCGAAGAACCGGTCCAGGAAGGATTGCAGGCGGGCGTCGAGCGGGCACAAGGGCTGGGGATACGCCCGGAACTTTTCCTGGAGCTTGCGGATAAGGTCGGAGGTATGGGCTAGGAAATCCGGACCCTGGCTGTTCGGCGGCAGTTCCAGGCCCGTGGCCATCATCTTGAGGCGGATGATAGGCAGTATTTTATCCGAATCGGGCGTTACCGAGGTGCCCTCATGGAATCCAAGGCGCGTTCGCGTCGTATGCATGCTTATTCCGTCTCCACTCGTTGAATCCTGAAAATGCCGCCTACGTAGCCAAGCAAGAAGGCGCTCCCGCGAGGCTGGAAATATAATTCCGCCAGCGGGTTTTCACGCGCATCAAGTTTCCATAAACCCCCGAAAGACGGGCCCGGGTGGCGGTTCCCGAAATCGCCGGAACTGGTAATGGCTATTGCTGGACCAGGTTGTTCAAGCGCATCGGGAATTGCGGGGCAAGGCGCTTCTGCCCGTGCGGCCCCGGGCGTGCCAGAAGGCCCGATCACTCATTTCTCTTGGTTTGATAGACCCCGCCGCAGGAGCTACTTTTGGGTTCCACCTCACCGCATATCATCGGAAACGGCCCCATGAACGACACCCGCCAATACGAAAATCCCCTTATCAAGCGCTATGCTTCGGCCCGCATGGGCTTTGTCTTTTCCCCGCAATTCAAATTTCAGACCTGGAGGAAACTCTGGATCCTTCTCGCCGAGGCGGAAAAGGAACTGGGTCTGCCCATCAGCGAAGAGCAGATCGCCGATCTCAAACTCCATGAGAAGGACATCAATTTCGAGGAAGCGGAAAAGCGCGAGAAGGCCGTCCGCCACGACGTGATGGCCCACGTACACGCCTACGGTCTCCAGGCCGTCAAGGCCGCCGGCATCATCCACCTGGGTGCCACCTCCGCCTACGTCACCGACAATACCGATCTCATCCAGGCCCGCGCCGGCATGGATCTGGTCCGTCGCCGCATGCTGCGCGTGGTCGCCGCCCTGTCCGCCTTCGCGCGCCAGTACAAGGACATGCCCACCCTGGGCTTCACGCACTTCCAGCCCGCCCAGCTCACCACCGTGGGCAAGCGCGCCACCCTCTGGATCCAGGACCTGCTCCTCGATCTCGAAGAACTGGATTTCGTCGATGGCGGCCTGCCTTTCCTCGGCGTCAAAGGCACCACCGGCACCCAGGCCAGCTTCCTGGAACTGTTCGACGGCGACCATGCCAAGGTCAAGGCCCTGGACGAAGCCGTCACCAAAAAGGCCGGCTTTGCCCGCAGCCTCGGCGTCTCCGGCCAGACCTACACCCGCAAGCTCGACTCGCGCGTGCTCTCCCTCCTTTCCAGCATCTCCCAGTCCCTCAGCAAATTCTCCACAGACCTGCGCCTGCTGCAGCATCTAAAGGAAATCGAGGAACCCTTCGAAGCCGATCAGATCGGATCCTCCGCCATGGCCTACAAGCGCAATCCCATGCGCGCCGAACGCATCGGTTCCCTAGGCCGCTTCGTCCAGGCCCTAGGCCCCAGCGCGGCCTTCACCGCCTCCACCCAGTGGTTTGAACGTACCCTGGACGACTCCGCCAATAAGCGTCTTGCCATCCCCCAGGCCTTCCTGGCCATCGACGCCATGCTCATCCTCGCCGAGAACGTCTGCAAGGGACTGGTGGTCTATCCCAAGATGATCAAAAAGCACGTGATGGCCGAACTGCCCTTCATGGCCACGGAGAACATCATGATGGCCGGAGTCAAGAATGGCGGCGACCGACAGGAGCTCCACGAGTCCATCCGCAAGCATTCCCTGGAAGCGGCCAAGCGCGTTAAGCAGGAGGGCTTGGACAACAACCTCATGGAAATCATCTCCAGGGATCCCACCTTCAAGTTGGACTCCAAGACCCTGAACGACGTGCTCGACCCTTCCAAGTTCACGGGCCGTTCCCCCGAGATCACCGAAGAGTTCCTGACCTGGGAAGTGGAGCCCGTGCTGGCCAAGAACCCGGATTGGAAGACTTTGGATCAGGAAGACCTGCGGGTCTGAATTCCGAAACGGCTATCCCTATTTTACCTGCCCAAAGACGGCTCGCGCATGATCAAGGTGGTGGAGGTAAACCCGCAGCGCCGGCATCGGCCAAGGTGGCCGCCAATACCCCGCCGGCCGCGCCGGACCCGATGATGAGGATGTCGCATTCAATCCGCCGCATGGTCAGCCGCGATCCCCGGAGGGTCCGATAAAGGGTCCTTGATAGCCGATGGGCTTCCACAGGCCGGGTGCGGAATAGGCCGCTATCAGGATCACGGCCTTGGCGGTGCGGTAGAACCGGCGCTTCAGCACAAAGGTGCTCTGGGACCAGATCCACAAGTATTCTTTGCGCTCCGCAGGCTTCATGTCCAAGAACGGAACCGGCTGCATCCCTTGCCTTTTGAGAAACCCGGCCAGCAGCTTGCCGTCCAACACGCGCTTCCGCTCCAACTGTTGTTCCACCACCTGCGGCGTATTCTCGGGATAGGCAGACAGGGCCTTCCTCTCCTCTTCCCGCACCGGCCCCAAGGCATGAGAGAACAGATCCGTCTCATTGAACAGGATTAGGCCGCGCTGTAGGGGGATGAGCCGCTCCTCGTCCTTCATGGAAAACAGCATCTCGAACCGGGCCAGCATGTCCAGAGGAGTAAACGGAAACCGCCGATCCCCGAAAGGGAGCACGGTGCCCATCAATGCGATTAATATGGGGCGATACTCATCCGGAGCGGGATCGGCCAGCAACAGCCTAGTGAAATGCGTCCGAGAAGCCAGTGGGCCGCAACCGGAAAGTCCGGCGGCGGCTGCCAGGCCCATGCAGGTTTTGAGGAAGTCGCGTCGGGCCGTATCCGCGCTTCCCCTGAGATTGGAGTCGCTCATGGGGATTTGGACGTCGATCGCACCAGGCATTGTTCCCGAAAAACTACCTCTTGAAGGACCGATTTTGAGGATTAAGAGGCGATGGACGGCTTGTTTAGCGGCCGCATTCGCCGGGCAGCACCCGTTGCAATCCGAATCCGAACACATATCATAGACCTTCACATCGATGGTCTTGCCCCCCCGAATCACGAAGGTTCCGATCGAAATCCTGAAAGGTCCACATGCCCGATCCCGAATGGATTTCGAACGGAGGTTGGTTGCAATTCGGAGGTCGAAAGGGGGAAGGGTCGGCTGGGGTAGCGGCAACCGAGGTAAATACTCCCGAAAAAAACTAAACCGAAAAAGCAGGGACAAGGACAACAAAAGTTCTTTTGAATATTTGGGCCAAGGGAATCTCCTTTGGAGATGATCTGAATACTAAATCAAAGTGCCCAAGAAGTCAGTAAAAACGAGTAGTGGAATTGGAAGTGGCGATGAGCTGGATATCATTTGGCAGAATACTTTTTGGATTGAGTTTGAGCTTGGTCTGTATTTCTTGGTCTCAGTTGACTTTAACCGGGGTCGTTCGCGATTTCCCAGAGTTGGTTGCCGGTGTGGTGGGTGGAAATGCCGATTTTAACCAAACAAAGAATGCCAATGGTGTGGAGAGTTACGGATGTTTTGACAATCCCTCGGCCGGAAAGGGGGCGGTTGAAGTAACCCCGACCTCAACCGATGTCAATCCCGATAAATTGCCAGGATTTATCCCCTATGAAAGGGATGATTTCGGGCCCATTTTGAAGCCAGCCTACACTACCCCGCCCAATTGTTTCCGTAGCCACTTCCAAGACTGGTACACCACACGAAGTCCTGACATCAACCGGGCTTTTTTTCTCGATCTCAATTTTGTTAAAAACGGGAACACCTACCAATACGACAATGCCAATTTCTTTCCTATTGATGATGCCGACCTTCCTTCTCTTCGTCCCCAAGTGCCCTCGGTAATAACGACTTTTGGTCACCGTCAAACCGGCATTGATGGCGGGGTTGATGTTGCGACCCATAATTATGGGTTTACGTTTGAGTTTCACGCGCAATTCACATTTAAGGCAGGCACGGGGCAGCAGTTCAAATTCAGCGGCGACGATGATGTCTGGGTTTTCATCAATGACCAACTCGTGATCGATTTAGGGGGAATTCATTCCCAGGAAGAAGCCAATGTGAATCTCGACAACTTGGGATTGGTAGATGGACAGGCCTATCCTTTAGATTTCTTTTTTGCCGAACGCAGGCAAGTAGGCTCGCGACTGACCATCACCACGTCCCTGGTTCTAAAAACTGCTGACAAGCCCATTATTCCAACTCCAACTCCACCTCTACCTCCACCACCTTCAGGTCCTGTTATTTCCAAAGCCTACAAAACGTTGATCGACACCTCCCTGAATCAAAACCCAGTTCCCGAGGTTGTCATTCAATTTTCCGAACCCGTACAAGTATCTGGCCCCGGGGTACTCAAATTTAAGGGCCCAGACGGAAAGGAAGTAAAGGTGGACTTTATCTCCGTGGTGCCAGAAAAGGACGAGGCGGGTTTTTCCACTTCTTATAAATTCGTATTGTCTCCGGCCTCGGCCAATGTCCCCGGCGAGGGTTATAAAGTGGCCATATTGGTTTTAGACGGAGTTAAAGCAAAAAATGGAAAGGGAGCACTGCCGGACAATCCATGGGTGTCGGTGGAAACGGAGCTCCCCTCCATTTATATCAGTGGATTACGGGCGGAAAAAGGAGTAGTAGGCTCCATATCGATGAACAATTTCCATGTGCAAAATCCGTTTGTACTCTTGGAAAGTCGGGGGTCTGAGGGGGAGACGCGTTCCTATATC
>JALYSE010000276.1 GCA_030854955.1 Fibrobacterota bacterium
GCGGGGGTGGAGGCGGGATGGACGCGGGCGACTGGGCAGCCGTCATTTATGTGGTGGTGGGCGTGGTGGTGGTTGGTGCGTTCGTCCTCTACGGAGTACAGACCCTCTTCGAATTGGCGACCAACAAGGAAGACTATCCCCTGTTCATGGAGACAGGCGCCCGGCTCTCCTATTCAGGTCAGGCTCTCCACGATCCCATGGGAAACGCGGATCTATACCGGGACGCGTACCTGGCGGGCCTGCGCTTCGCCATCGGGTTCGATCGACCGGGAATGGGCCTGGGGCTTGCCATGGAGGGCGGCTACATCGATGTGGAATTGAACGGCATTTCCGATCCGTCCCAATCCTTTACGTTCCAGGGCGGTTACCTGGTGGCGGGCCCCATGCTGCGCTTTGGCCGCAACGAGCCATTTTCATTCAGCCTGGAGTTTTTGAACGGTACCTCGACCCATGAGTCGATCGGGTGGATCAGCAAGTCGCGCATGGCCGTGACTGGCCGCGTGGGAACCCGGACCTTGCTAGGCGCGCATCTGGGGGCGGTCTTTTACGACCTGGAACTCCTGGACGGCCTAGGATGGCGGAACGGAAACTTCAACCGCGATCTAAGCCTGATTTACGGATTGGATATCGGCGTGGAGCTTTAGCAGCACGAACCGCAGGACCGCTTCTCACTCCTGATACCCATTCGGACCCTAACCCGACGGAAACTATCCCGACGGTCCGCTTCTGAACGCCACGGTCCGCTTCGGAACACATGGCCCGGCCTGGACTTGGGATCCGCATTGCCGTTGATAGGCGGCAAATCAAGGAAATCTCAAGGCAATGGCAAGGGATTCGCGAGCGCTCCGCATGGCCGTTTTCGGATTTGAGGGTTCTCAAGTCTCTTTGAGCAGCTTGGGTTTTTATATGCTAACCCATTGATTTTAATCTGGATCGCGCAATTTAAGACCTGATACAATAGCTCTTGCCAACGTTTACCAACACGGGGATTATGATAAAGCGCCATTCAGACGAAGACCTCACCCGCAACCATTTCGATTGGTCATTCGGGGACAACCGGGAACGCATCGCTCCCGCCTTCACTACCCTTCGGCAAATGCTCCAGCGCGAGCTTCCGGATGCGAAGGGTCTCGCCGAAACGGCGATCATCACCCTGCTGAACGAAATCGAGTTCGAGCTTCTGCAACATCGGGTGCAGGTGGACTTCCTGGACACCCTGCCGGCCCGCGTGGCCTATCGCGGCATCCTGCAACTGATGGACTCGCCCTTGAAGGTCGATGCCTCTTCCTATAAGATTACCCACATCGACGGTTGCGACAGTGCCTGCGAATCCTGTTTCCAATTGGCCCATTGTTCCGTGGCCCGGGAAATACTGGGAAACGAATGGCGCGTGGCGGTCGAACAGGCCGGCATCAATCCCTCCTGGTCCGCCCTTTTCGCCTCCGAAGACGACGACTAACCGTTCCGGTGGTCGGGAATCGCCCCACCGTCACCTTGAAATCAAGGCCCGCCCGATTCAGGCGGGCTTTTTAGTTGTTTTGGACGAAAAGGTCGGCGACCGGGCATTGTGGGCGGGAAATCTTGTTTTTACCTTTCACCCCTGGTCCTGTCGCGCCCATCGGCTCGAAGGCCCGCATGTGTTCTGACCAACGGGAAATAGAATGCCGAATCGAGTCGTAGTAGGCGCCCAGTGGGGCGATGAAGGCAAAGCCAAGATCGTGGACTTTCTCACGGAGGAAGCCGATCTGGTGATCCGCTTCCAAGGCGGTGCCAACGCCGGCCATACCGTGGAGGTGGGCGACCAGAAGTTCATCTTCCATCTGATCCCCGCGGGCATCATGCATCCCGGCAAGCAATGCGTCATCGGCAACGGCGTGGTGCTCGATCCCGCCCAGGTCCTGATCGAAATCGACGAGGTCCGGGCCAAGGGATTCGAGATTGACGGCCGCCTCTGGATCGCCGAGAACGCCCAGGTGGTGCTTCCCTCCCATAAGGTGCTCGATCAGCTCAAGGAAAAAGCCGCGGGCAAGGCCGCCATCGGCACCACCGGCCGCGGCATCGGACCGGCGTACTACGACAAGGTGAATCGCAGCGGCATCCGCGTGGGCGACCTGTTGGAAGAAGCCGGACTCAGGGAAAAGCTGGATCGTCAAGTGGCGGGCCACAATGAAGTGATCGTGAAGCTGTACGGCGGGGAGCCCCTGTCCGCCGACAGGATCTTCGAGGAATACCGCGAACTGGGCCGCCGCCTGGCCCCCTATATCACCGACACCGTCGCCCTGGTCAACGCCGCCCTCAAGCAGGGCAAACGGCTCATTTTCGAGGGCGCTCAAGGCACGGTCCTGGACGTGGATCATGGCACCTATCCCTTCGTGACATCGTCCAACACCGTCGCCGCCGCTGCCTGCATCGGCTCGGGCGTGGGCCCCACCGCCGTCGATCAGGTCATTGGCGTGGTCAAAGCCTATACCACTCGCGTGGGGAACGGCCCTTTCCCCACGGAAATCCCCGGGGATATCGGCAAGGAACTGCGCCGCGTCGGCCATGAATACGGAGCTACCACCGGTCGCGAACGCCGTTGCGGCTGGTTCGACGCCGTGCTGGTGCGCCGCGCCGCCTTGGTCAACGGCCTCACCCACCTGGCCATCACCAAGATGGACGTGATGGACGCCTTCGACGAGATCAAGGTCTGCACCGGCTATGAAGTGGACGGCAGCCGCTTGGATCAGTTCCCGTCGCAGATCTCCACCCTGGATAAGGTGAAGCCCATATATGAGACCCTGCCCGGCTGGAATTCGCCGACGGTGGGCGTGACGAAATGGCAGGACCTGCCGGAGAATGCGCGCAAATACCTGAACCGGGTGGCGGAGCTCCTGGAAGTGCCCATCGGGATCATCTCCCTGGGACCCAAGCGCCATCAGACCATCATGATGGAAATGTGAAAGGGATTCCGATCCGGAATCCCCCGATACCCAAGGAGGCGGCATGGGCCTGAAGAACGATTTGCTCAAAGGCGTGGACCTGTTCTCGGCCTTGGACGATACCCAAGTCGAGACCATTGCTCAGATGGTCATCGAGAAGACCTACCCCAAAGGCGACATCATCCTCATGGAGGACGAAGACACCAACCAAAGCCTGTTCATCATCGCCAAAGGCGAGGTCAAGGTGGTCCTCACCGCCGAAGACGGCCGCGAAGCCATTCTCGCTTCCCTGAAGGAAGGGGATTTCTTCGGCGAGATGGCCCTGCTCGACGGCGAACCCCGTTCGGCGACCGTGCGCGCCGTGGAAGAGTCCCGGCTTCTCACCATCCGCCGGGAGGACTTTCTGCTGGCCATGAAAAAGCAGCCGGACCTGGCCCTGACTCTGCTCTCGGAAATGTCCGGTCGGTTGCGCAAATCCAACCGCCAGATTTCCTCTCTGGCCTTGATGCGCGTCTACGGGCGCGTGGCCGCCACCCTCCTCCAATTGATGGAAGAACGCGGGATCCGTACCAAAACCAAGGATGGCAAAAGCATCATCGTGGTGAAGGATAGGCCCACCCAGCAATTCATCGCAGATATGTCCGGAACCACCCGGGAGACGGTCTCGCGAGTGCTGAATTTCTTCCAGAAAAAAGGGTATATTGTGCTCGATGGCAAAGATCTCCTCATTTTGCAGGAAGACGAACTCAAGACCTAAGACATGAGAGGGTAACCCATCGGTGCTGGCCCGTTACTTTTCAAAACCATTCTTCCTCGCTCTGATTCTATGGTTTTTCATAGGGGTGGCCTTTTACTTCCTGATCAATATGTTGGTCATGCCCTACGTGGCGGGCAAATTCAAAGGGACGGTCAACGTCCCGGCCCTGGTGACCTTGCCCCCCGAGCAGGCCAAGGATATACTGAAAAAGAATGGACTGATTTACATGCTGGATTCCACCGGCGATTACAGCGCCGATGTGGCGGCCGGAAAAATCCTCACCCAATACCCTGAAAAGGGCACGGAGGTGAAGAAGGGCCGGCGAATCTGGGTCAAAATCAGCAAAGGTTTTAAAAGCGTGGAGTTGCCTTCCCTTCGGGGGCTGTCCCTGCGTCAGGCGGAAATCACCTTGCAGCAATTGGGGCTCAAAGTCGGCCGAGTCAGGGAGGTTCGCAATACGGCGATTCCCTCCGGAGCCGTGATCGGAACCTCCCCGGGCGCCAACGCGACCCTGGAAAAGGGCCGCGAAGTGGATATCGAGTTGTCCCAGGGAACGGATGCGAGGCCTGCGGGAATGCCGTCCCTGGTTGGAATGTCCCTGATCCAGGCCAAGGAACAAGTCAAGAAACTGGGCCTCGGCCTGGGAAAAATCTCGTATAAGAAGGATATGCGGAGCCTTCCAAACACGGTCCTGACGCAATCCCCCTCGGCAGGCGGGGATTTCAAGGGGCGCAGCGTAGACTTGGTCGTTTCCAAGTAAGGAATCCCATGATTCACTCTCCAGCACGTCCCGGTCCAACCGCGATGGCAGCCCCTCTCCTCATGGGCCTCGCCCTCCTTTTGGGCGCCTGCGCGACCACGCGCAAGGCCGCTCCCCGCCCCGCCTCCTCAGCGGAATCCGCCAAGAAGCAGGAGATCCACAAGGAGCAACGGAACTTCATCGCCCATGAATTCTTTCTGCGCGCGCGCCAGCAGGAGTTGGAAGACAACGACGCCGTGGCGCTTTCCTATTTCCAGATCGCGTATGAATACGATGCGGAAAGCCGGGATCTATGCTTCATCCTGACTGATAGGCTCAAGGCCGCGGGCAAGATGGATTCGGCCTTGGTGACGGGCCTCCGCTGCCTCAATCTGAAGGGCAAGCCCGAAAGCAGCGAGTTCCAGGCTGTGGCGGAAATCCATTTGCGCAAGGGCGACGTGCAATCCGCCCTCTCCTACTACAACAAAGCCGTGGAACTGGACGATGGGGACAAGGATCTCCTCTACACCCTGGCCACCCTTTACGAAAGCCTCAAGGACATTCCCAAGCACGTGGCCGTGATGGAAAATCTGCTGCCCCGCATCGAATATCCCGTTCGCCTGGTGGAAAAGCAGGGCCAGAACCTGCGCGCGCTCGGCCGCGTGGACGCGGTGGCCAAGCTGTACCGCATCGCCTGGGACAAGTCCGCAAACCCCCTCTTCGGCGAGAAGCTGGCCTCCTTCTACGAGGACCAGGAAATGTATTCCAGCCTGCTGGATGTGCTCACCAGGCTCGCCAAGGAAACCCCGGAGAACCTGCACTACGAATTGCAGAAGGCACGGGCCCAGATCCTGACGGGCAAACCCGATTCCGCCATGGCCTCCTATGAGGCCCTCATCAAGCGCAGTCCCGAGGAGCGCGAGTTCCTTTCGCCCTATGCCACCTTGCTTTTCGAGCGGGGTCGCTACGCGGACGCGAAGGAGATCTTCTCCAAGCTGGTGAAAAGCCAGCCGGAAAATCCCATCTACCACTTCTTCCTGGGTTCCATCGGCATGGAATTGCGGGACCGAGCCTTGTCCGAGTCGGAGTTGAATAAAGCCATCGACCTTGACGGCAAGGTACCCGAATACTGGGCCAAGCTCGCCTCCTTCTATATCCGGGACGGGCAGGAGCAGAAAGCCCTGAGCCTGCTGGAGAAAGTGGGTGACGGCAAGGACTGGTAC
>JALYSE010000058.1:0-15012 GCA_030854955.1 Fibrobacterota bacterium
GGGTGGGGCCACGCCGAATCACGGGGAGGGCGGATGATGCTGTCATGGCGGGGCCGCGTCGAATCGCGGGGAGGGCGGATGATGCTGTCATGGCGGGGCCGCGTCGAATCGCGGCAGAACATTTCATGACGGACGCCGTCGGTCGAATCGAGCTTGCGGCAATCATCCGCGCAATGGCGCTTGAAATGTACCGTCATCCCGTCGCGGCCGCCTCTGATCTGGGTTCCGATCCAATTGCAGCGCGTGCCGGAATCGGGCAATAGGTGCGGCGGGATCACCGGAACGGGCCGGTCCTTCTCCACTCTCACTTCCTTGATGCAACCCTCGAGGAAGCCTTCCCACCCGGCGCTATCCGTCATTCCGGCCTTACGGGCTTCGATGAGGGCGACCCATTGATCGCGGCACGAGCTGTCGTCCTTGATGGAGAGACGGAGCGCCGTGTCATCCATGGTGGAAACCGTCGAAGCGGTTCCGTCTTCTTTCTGTCCCAGGAAATCCTGGCATCCGATGAAAAGGCTCGCCGTCAGGCTGAGGCCGGTTACCAAGCGAACTGTGGAAATGGAAATCTTCATTTAACCTCCGGTTGAAGTGTTCCTGCGATAAGAATAGTCATCGAGATCCCCCCTGGGGACGGAAAGGGTGGAGTAATCGGGGATTATTTGTCCTCACTTTAAGCCCCCTTTCCCCTCTTCCCGAGCCGGCCGGGGTAGTATACTTTTCACATGGATCCGAGCAATCGAAACGAAGAGGGGGTGAACGATGTCCCCGGCATGTCGGGTAGCGGAATCGGATCGTGAGGGCTTCCTCGACGTAGGGGGGTTCCTGGTCGCCAGGGAGGGGCAGCGGCTTTGTCGATATCCCGTTCCATGATCACCTAGGCCCCATGCCTAAACCCGGGTTCCCTCGAGCCTTCATTTCCAATCCCACTCGGCTCAGCTCAGCTCGGAAGTGAGATTCGACGGCGAAGGGGTGTATGAGTTCCAAATCGCCGCCACCCTCGTCATTTCCGTTCGCAGGCTGCCGCAACCCATCAAGCCCAGGGTCATCCAACCCGAGCCCGGCGACACCCTGGTAGCGGGCAGAATTTTCAACATCCAATGGGAAATGCCAAGAGGGCTCGTGACCGTCCAGGTTTCCATGGATAGCGGAACCACATGGCTCAACCTGGCCCAGCATAAGGATGGGCCGCCCTATCTGCCCTGGATTCCGGCCAAAGACCTGGGCGCCTCGCGGCGATGCCTCATCAAGGTATTCCACGAAACGGATTCCACCCTGGTTGCGATCATGCCCGGGCCCTTCAACCTTCTCCAATAGACTTCAAAATCCGGCTTTATAATCGCTAAAACCCCGTGCATAGGGGATTCCCTTAGGCTTGACGCGGCGCCCCCTCCTCCGCCTAAAATTAGGCATGGAAGCAACTCCAAATCGGAACGACCCATTCGGGAATTTCGGGGCCTATCAACTCGATGAACGCAGGACCGACAGCTATACCTTCACCAACCTGAAAGGGCTGGTCCGCTACTTCTCCACCTGGCTGGAAGAGGAGGACATCGATGAAGTCGTCAAGACTTCCAAGGTCGGATTCACCACCCGGACGGGCTGTGACAACGAAGAGACCAAGCTCCAGTTCCTCAAGAAGTGCGAATACGCCCTGGTGCGCATCCTCCGCAAGGGACCCCGCTGATTCTGCGGCGCCGAACGCGCCGAAAACACCGAGGCGCCCGGCCGCCTAGACCTCAAGGTGCCGTGCGCGCCTAAAACTTTCTACTCTTTTTTCCCTGACCCGGATTCAGGGATGGAGAGTATCATGGCCGCCAAAGGTGTCGCGAAGAAAACAGGCAAAGGCAAAACCGGCTCCGCCCAGGGGAAACTCTGGCAAGGCCGTTTTCAGGGTTCCATGGCCTCTTCCATGGAAAGACTCTCCATCAGCCTCTCCTTCGATCGCAAGCTCTACCGGGAGGACATCGAAGGCAGCATGGCCCATGCCCACGGACTCAAGGCCGCAGGCGTCCTTACCGGCCCGGAACTGCAAAAGATGCTGAAGGGATTAGAGGGGATACTCTCCGATCTCGACGCCGGCCAGGAACCCTTTCTGCCCTCCGATGAGGACATCCACATGGCCGTGGAGCGCATCCTTAGCGAACGCATCGGCACGCTGGGCAAGAAATTACACACCGGCCGCAGCCGCAACGATCAGGTCGCCACCGATCTAAAGCTCTACGTCCGCCGCCGGGCGGAAGCGCTCGAAGCGCGGGTCATCGTCTTGCAGAAGGCCATCTACCGCAAGGCAGTGGAATACCGGACCGCCCTCATGCCCGGTTACACCCATGTACAGCAGGCCCAGCCCGTATATATCAGCCATTACCTGCTTTCCTTCTTCTGGGCCCTGGAGCGGGACAAGGCGCGCTTGCGCAATGCGGCCGCTTCCGCGGCCCAGATGCCCTTGGGCTCGGGAGCGTTGGCCGGATCCGCGTTTCCCTACAAGCGGGAACTGGTGGCCGCGCGGCTTGGGTTTCCGGAACTTTCCCCCAATAGCATCGACGCCACCGCCCATCGGGACTGGGCCCTGGAGTTCCTGAGCGCCGCGGCCATCCTGGGCGCCCTGCTCAGCAACTATGCCGAAGATTTCGTGCTCTGGTCCACCCAGGAGTTCGCCTACATCGAATTGGGAGAAGCCTATACCTCCGGATCCAGCATGATGCCGCAAAAAAAGAATCCGGACTCGATGGAATTGATCCGCGGCAAATCGGGCCGCCTGTTGGGCAATTTCACCCGGCTGTTCACCGTTATCAAGGGCCTGCCCCATGCTTATGACCGGGATCTGCAGGAAGACAAAGAACCGGTCTTCGACTCGGTGGAAACCTTGGACCTCTGCCTGACCGTGATGGCTGAGGCGATGGATTCCCTGAAGTTCCGTACGGAAGAGATCGCCCGCAAGATGCATCCTGGCATGCTGGCCACGGATCTGGCGGATTACCTGGTGGACAAAGGCATTGCCTTCCGGGATGCCCATCATATCGTCGGTCGCATGATTGGCCTGGCCGAAGCAAAGCAGGTCTCCTTCTTGGAGCTTCCTGAGGCGGATTGGACGGAAATCCCAGACGGCAAACTCTTCCGCAAGAAGCTGACCTTCGCCTATTCTGCGGAACGGCGGAACATCCAGGGGGGCACGGGAAGCGCTTCCGTGCGGACCCAATTGGCGAAAGCCAAGCGCATTCTGGGCATCTGACCGTTTCCTCGCCCCGGCTTCCAATCGGGACGGCCTTTATGATATAGTGGGAACGGGACTCCAGTAAATTTTCCGGACCATGCAAGACGACGACCCCGCCCTACCCGCTACCGTAGTTTTGCCTCCCCGGCAAGGGGATGTAACCGCAGAGTTGGTGGCGCCTGTTGGGCAAACCCAGCTCGGCGGCATCTACGTGGGACCCCCCGTGATTCGCCGTGCCCTCTTGAACAGCTTCTGGGATGGGATCATGGCCAACGGCATGATCGCCTTGATGGACACCTTCACCATCGCGGCCGCCATCGCCTTGCGGGCCACCTCCATGGGCATCGCCCTCCTGAGCTCCCTGCCCCTATTAATCGGGTCCCTGGCCCAGTTCTTCCTTCCCGCTTGGGCGGATCCGAAAAAGGGACGCAAGTATTACGTGCTCTGGGGCGTGCGCGGACAGGCCCTGTTCATGTTCCTGGCCGCCTTCGCGGGCTGGCTCCCGGAAAGATGGGCGCCCTGGGCCTATATCGGCCTGCTGGTATCCTCCTCGATCAGTTCGAATCTGACCGGTCCGTTCTGGGTGGCCTGGATGGGCGATCTGATACCCGGCTCCGCCCGCGGCCGCCATTTCGCCTGGCGAAGCGTGTTCTTCTCGTGGATGTATCTCTCGTGCGCCCTCACGGCCGGCATCGTCTCGCGGCACTACGGCGCCCACAACGCCCCTTGGTCCCTGTTCGCCAGTGTGCTCATCACCGCCGCCGTCATGCGCGTCATTTCCTATTCCTTCATGACGCGCCAGCATGAGCCCGTCTCCACCGTGACCCTTGAGGCCTTTTCGCCCCTGAAATTCCGCCCGGGACGGGACTTCATGATCTACTGCCTAGCCACGGGACTGTTCCAGGGCGCGGCGGCCATGTCCGGCCCGTTCTTCAACGTCTGGTATCTGCGCGATCTGCATTTCAATTACATGTTCCTGGCTATCGCCCTGGCCCTCACCGTGCTCGGCTCTATCGCCTTTGCGGGCTTCTGGGGCAGGCTGGCCGACGAACGGGGTACGATCCGCGTGCTGTGGATCAGCGGACTGCTGGTTTCGTTCGCCCCTTTCCCGTACGTATTCAATGACGGCAAATGGATGATCTGGGCCTGCTGCTTTTACAGCGGGGCGACCTGGGGCGGCTACAACCTCGCCAACTTTAACCACATGCTCAACGCCACCGATCAGCAGCATCGGAGCCACTACATCGCCTTCGCCTCCCTGGTAGTCGGCTTGATCGCCTGCTGCTTTTCCGTGCTCGGCGGATTCCTGGCCACACGCCTGCCGATAGTATTCGAATGGCAATTGCAGAGCCTGTTCCTTTTGTCCGGCGTGCTGCGGGTCGGGATTTTTCTCCTGCTTTTCGGCAAGTTCCGGGAATACCGGGAGGCGCTCCCCAAAAATCCCATGGACATCTATATGGAGCTGCCGGGGTTCCGCATGGGCGCGGGACTCATCCGCAACGTTTTCCGGGGCTTCCGCGGGGAGTCGAAGGGGTAACGGCCGTATTCCGCCTTACCCGGTCGTGGTGATTTCTTCCAAGAGCGCGGCAATAAAGTAAATTTCTCCCCTGAACCCAGCACGAGGAAACGCCATGGAATTGGATCCCCAAGCCGTAAAACTGAACGAAGCCATCAAGAGCGCCAACCCGGCCGTGCTGGACCTGCTCTCCGCCAAGGGCAAGGCCATCTTCTTTCCCAAGCTCGGCATCCTCGCCCAGTCCGCGGAAGCCAACGGCAAGGAAATCAACGCCACCATCGGCATCGCCCTCGAAGACGACGGATCGCCGGTCGCGCTACCCAGCATTTCCAAAAACCTGAACCTGCCCGCCTCCGACGCCTATCCCTACGCGCCCAGCCCCGGCCGTGCGGACATCCGCAAGCTCTGGAAGGGAATGATCGAGAAGAAGAACCCGGGCCTGGCCGGCAAGTCCTTCAGCAACCCGGTCGTCACCGCGGCCCTGACCCACGGCCTCAGCATGGCCGGCTACCTCTTCTGCGACGAAGGCGACACCGTCATCCTTCCGGACCTGTTCTGGGAGAACTATGGGCTCATCTTCACCCACGCCTTCGGCGCGAGCCTGGAAACCTTCCCCACCTACAACGGGGACGGCGGCTTCAACGCGGCGGGTCTCCGGGAAAAGCTGGCCGCGCCCTCCCCCAATGGCAAGAAGATCGTGTTGTTGAATTTCCCCAACAATCCTTCCGGCTACACCCCGCTCCCGACCGAGGTGAATGAAATCGTCGCCGCCATCTCCTTCGCCGCCGCCAAGGGCGAAAAGGTCGTCGTGCTCATCGACGACGCCTATTTCGGCCTGGTGTTCGAGGACGGCGTCTACGCCCAGTCCATCTTCTGCGACCTGTGCGACCTGCACCCAAACGTGTTGGCGGTCAAGATCGACGGAGCCACCAAGGAGGATTACGTTTGGGGCTTCCGCGTGGGCTTCCTCACCTTCGGCATCAGGGGCGGCAATCCCGCCCTGTACGAAGCCCTGGAGGCCAAGACCGGCGGCGCCATCCGGGGTAACATCTCGAATACCTCCAACCCGGCCCAATCTCTGCTGGTCCGATCCTGGTCGGCGGGGGAATACGACGCCGAGAAGAAGCAGAAGTTCGATCTGCTCAAGCGCCGCTACGACGAGGTGAAGCGCATCCTGGCCGCCCATCCGGAATACAAGACGCAGTTCTCGCCGCTCCCGTTCAACTCGGGCTATTTCATGTGCATCAAGCCCAAGGCCGATCCGGAGGCGCTGCGGCAGAAACTGCTGAAGGACTATTCCACGGGCACGATCAATTTCGGAGGGGTGCTACGGTTGGCCTTTTCGGCCACGCCCACGGGTAAGCTTGAAAAGCTCTTCGAGAATATCTTCAAGGCCTCGAAAGAGCTTTCAGGGAGCTGACCTGCCAAGGCCGCTCCTACGTCAAGGATACGTGGACTTAGGAATGCGACCGGTAAGGAAGATCAGGCCGGCGCGAAAGGTTCCGGCCCCGAATCCTCCAGGTAACCTGCAAGTTTCCTAGCCGCCGCCGCGAGGTTTTCCGAGACCCAGAACTCCTGCAGATCAAGGGTACTCCGGATCCGGACCACGCGCGCATCCGGCTTTCCCGCAGGATGATCGCGGAAGACATGATCGATGGCGGCGCGCAAGGCTTCCGCCCCGTCGGCCAAGACCAGGGGAACGCGGCCCCGTTCGATGAACCCGCTCGCCAGCACGTTCTTCGCGGTCAGGCGAAAATCCACCTTGTCCACCAGGGCGCGGGTGGCAAAATCCGCCAGGCCCATGCCCAAGGCGTTTCCGTGGGTGGTCGCGGTCAGATCGCAAACCACGATCGCCTTCACGCGGGGGGAATCGGGCTCCGGCTTTCCCGGAATGCGCAAGCGGCCGATGACATTGGTGTCCATCCCGGTTCCGCTGATGTCCTTGCCCACCAAGTCCACCACCAAAACGTCGATCTCGGAAAAAGGCAGGCCCGGGGCGAGACTCTTGGCGAGCTTGAGCAGTTCCTGTTCCCCGGTCTCCAGTTCCGCCGCGGCCAGGCCCTTGAGGGCCACGGGGCGGTGCGTCCCATCTTCGACCACGCCGAAACCGGCCAGGAAGGGGACCTTGCCGAGCAGGACCCGCGCCACCTGGGGCATGTCGTCCCGTAGGCCGTCGGGGCCCCGGCTATGCAGCTGGGTTGCCGCCTTCTCCTTACCCATGCCGATGGCCAGCATCTTGTGCAGACCACTTTCCAGGGGACCATGAAAGCTGGTGTGCATCTTGATCCGGTTGACCAGGATGACCCCGTCGGCCTTGGCCGCGATGGCGTCGAAATGGGCGGGCAAACCCCCGGCGGTGGCGCCCAGCACTACCGTGTCCATGGTCGCCTCAAGTGGGCATCCCATGGACGCTTCCGTGATGCCGAGGGATTCCAGCACCTCCAACTGCCCTTCGGAAGTGGCGCCCCCATGGCTGCCCATGGCCGGGACGATGAAGGGGGCGGAGCCCGCCGCCTTCGCCCGCTCCACGATGCGTTGCACCATGGGTGCCAGATCGGTGATGCCCCTGCTGCCGACGCCGATGCCGATGCGCTTGACGGTGCCGTCCGGTCCCGGAGCCACCGCCGCGTCCAGGGACAGCCGGTCCCATTCCGAATCGATGGCCGCCCCCACTGCGATAGGCGGCAAGCCCTGCAGGGTGCGTTTGATGCGATGAAAAAGCGGAAGTCCCGTGGTGTCCATGGAAGCCTTTGGTTGCTTCGAAATATATCATTTGCGATCGGTCGCGATCCGTCACTGACCGTCGCGAGGGTCCATTACCGGTGCCGGAGGGATTGCGCGGAAAACGCAAAAAGGGGTGCGCGATCCGCGCAAGGGATTGCGCACAGGGAAAGAGAGCAGGCCGGAGGCAAAAGCGTGTAAATAGCCCGAGACCGCGTTTTCAGGGTTGTGGAGTAGACGCGGCCCGTCCTTCAAACCCCAGTATCGCCGCGAGCCCCTTCATAGATTCTGGTACGGCTATTGCTAATTTGACCGGTTAAAGGAAACCGCAATGCCAAACTTAATCCTGACACGCATCACCGCCCTGCTCCTGGCCGCCTCCGCCCTGACCCTTCCGACCCTGGCCGACACCGGTCCCATCGACCCCGGCCGTTTCGCGATCGGACTCAATTATACCGGCATCACCTATCATCCCGGCGGCGGCGAAAACGAGGTGCCATATAAACGCGCGCTGGATGACGGGGATTTCTGGGTTTTGCTGGTCGGGTTCCAGGCCAATGCGGACTACAAGCTGCACCGCTTCGTCTACCTACGCACGTCATCGTCCTTCTACAAGGATTGTTCGGACCTATGGGCGGGATTCTACCATTTCGGCTTCCGGGCCAATTGGGATGCCACCGAGCGCCTCTCCTTGCGCATCGGTGTCGGACCCACCTTGTTGTGGCGCGAGAACTGGTACGGCAAGGTGAAGGGTTATACCAAGGACAGCTTTTTCGGCGCCGCCTCCGGAGGCAAGTACCAAAGTGCGTTCATCTGGCACGGCGGGGACGCAGAAGCGGAATGGAAGGCGTCGGACAGGCTATCCCTGGTGTACGCCGTGATTCCGGGTTATCCGGAAGTCATCCAGAACAGCCTCGGACTGCGCATGAATTTTTAGGCTCGTCGCATTCATGGATTTCTAGGCTCGACGGGTCCCTAATTCTGGAACTCTTTGACGATGTCCCAAGCGCGGGTCATCTCCACCATTTCGCCCGCGGGAATATCGGGAGGCAGCACGGATGGCTCGAGAAGCGCGCAATCCCCGGACTTGCAGGCGCCGTTCGCGAACTCGGCCGATCTCGCTTCGGTGGCGTCGACCTTGTCCCAGACCTGGACGGTTCCCGTCAGGAGATCTTTGTCGTAATGGGCGACGATCCAGGGATGGCCGTCCTGGTAGAATAGGTGCCAAGTGCGGTGTTTCTTTCCCTCTTGGTAACTTTTCTGCCATTTCACGGCGCCGTTCTCGTACCAGGCCTGGGCCGAGCCGTCCCTTTGCCCCATCTTCCAGATGACGCTTTCACTGGTATTCCCGTTCCAGAAGAACTTCTTGTGGACGCCATGCTTGGTGGTATCCCCGTTGGGCTGGCGCACAAAGGTCCAATCCTCGCTCACGCTCTTGCCATTGGGATAGTTAATGGTCCGACGTTCGATCTGAGGTTCATCCCCACAGCCGACGAGCATAAGGGCGATCGGGAAGGCTAAGCAGAAGACACTTCTCATTTGGACTCCGTGGTGGGTAGGATGGACATCGCGTCCCTAAGGTTTGGCAAGGATCCGATCGGTCATTTCCTTGAATATCCGCGCTTGCAGGATCGTATCCGCCTTAGATGCTGCGGGTTCCCGGAAGTCCAGGCGGGTCACGACGTGAAGCCGTGAATCCAGCATCTCGGCGTCGATATGGCTGCCGTCCGATTTACGCAAGCCCTTGTAGATGAGCAGGGCCCCGACGGGGTCTGCACTGCGGTCGATTTTGGACTTGTAGACCTTGGCCTTGGTGTCCTTGGGCAGCTTGAATCCGCTTTCCAACTGGTTTTTGACCCGGTTGATCAATGCGTAAAGCTCCTGCAAGGTCTCCTGGGGCCGATTGACGTACCAATGCGCGTTCTCAGAATCGGAGCCGGGATTGGGGCTGTTGCCCAAGATGGGCCCGACTATGTTGGCCAGGGAAAGCAGCTTCGCGCTGGGAACAACGATGGGATCGATCATGAAGATCCATTTGGGAGGCGGCTTCTTGAATTCGCCGTTGCTGAGGTACTGCATCAGCAAGGCGCATCCGGTGGACGCGCAGGCGATGCTGATTTTCTCGAACCCCTTCGCCCGCAGGGAATCGTATTCCTCCAACAGGGGCTTTCCCCACTCCTTCCAGGTGCTCTCCCGGAATTCATCGATGTTGAGACCATGCCCGCCCAGGAGGATCATGGATGTGTTGACCTTTCCCTCAACCTTGGCCGTATCCTGGAGGTACGCCTTGTACTCCTTCCATTCATAGGTGCTGGCGGTATAGCCGTGCACCAGGAGGACGACGGGGGTTTTCTTCTGCGCGCTGTCCGGCTTGGGGATGCGCACGGAAACCCTGCAGGTGCTGTCGGTGACGCAGGAATCGTCCTTGATGGGGCCGTCCATCCAGAAGTCGAGGCACTCCTGATCGCATTCCACCTTGTTGATTTGGCAGGCTCCGACGATCAGGAGGACGGCGACCGCGAGAGGCCAAGAGAGTTTTTTAGCGGTCATAGCATCACCCACAGCCCCACTCCGAACACCCCGGGAAAGACCACGGGGGATTCGGGGGTAATGAAGTTGTAGCCGAAATTGTAGAAAAGGCCGTATTCGCCCTGGAACAGGTTGATGGCAAAGCCGACCTGGGCCGAGGCGATCCAGGAATCGTTGTCCAGGTCCTTGAAAATTTCACTTTCGGTGTCATACCGGGTGTAACCGGCATCCAACTGGAGAGTCGGATCGAATATGCTGTTCCGGCGGAAATGCCAGACCGGGGAAAAGAGGAAGTAGTCCTGGTTAAGGATGTTTTCCCGGAAATAGTGTTCCAGGCGGGTGGTCAGGTAGGCGACCTTCAGCTGAAGGCGGTGGGACCCCATTTGATAGTTGGAATACCCGATTTCCGGCCCGACGACATAGTCGTTGCCCGGCTCGAAATCGACGTAGCCCCGGGCCCGGGTCCCGAAGCTCCATAAACCTTCCGAAGCCCCGGAAATCGAGCAGAAACAGAGAAGGGCGAGCCATAAAGCGCCCGGTTTTCCAAATGTCCCTTTATCCAGGATGACCTCGCTTTAGTACTTTTGCACCCGCAGCCGGGCTGCGACCGCGCCTATTCCGGGCCGCAGCATGGCTGCGGACCCCGGGGCCGGTCCGAATGTCGCGAAGAAAGCTAGAAATCATCTATGACCTTGAAAATGGAAGAGCGTCTCTGGATTACGGCGCAATATCTCGCCCGGGAATCCAACATGGACTATTCGGTTCCCTGCGCCACCGTGGTGCGGGATTTCGTCCGCGCGGGCACCCACAACATGATCCGGGAGAAACGCACGTCCGAACATGACTTCGAGGAAGCCGACGCCAACCTGTCCCGGCTGGTGAAGAAAATGGTCGAGGCCGCTCACGCATTGCCCAACCCCCGCGCCTCCCTTCCGGGACCGGTGCTGATCCGGGAAGCCGCCTTCGTCACAGCCAAGGAAATGTGCCCTCTTTGGCCTTTTTGCTGAAGCTTTCCAGTCCCCATCGGTACGCGTAACCGTACCATTTGGGACACTTTTTCGCCTTCCGAATTTACAGTCTTTCGCTTGCATCCCCTACCCCGCCAATGGTTATTCCAGTCAGGTGCCCCGCTCACAATACGGAGCACCTTGAACTTCCCTACGGTTCTGCAGGGGTTACCCCAGCACCGTAGATGGTCGTCTAAAGCGCAGTAAATCGGCGGCCCTCCAAACTGGATTTTCCTCAGGAGTGACCGGGCGTCGTGAAAGGTGGATGGAATGGACATGTTGCAATTCGGAAACAGCGGCTACCCTTCCTTTTTGAATTCGAAGCCCATCCACTTTAAATGCGTGACCGGCGTCACTGACATCGGTCGCGGAAAAAGTGATTTTGATCCCACAATGGCGGTGCGGTCGGACACTTCAGCGGAACGGCCCGCCAAAGCGAATGGGGAAACGGACATGGAACCCAGCAAGATGGTATCGGCATTGAAGAGGACCCTGGATATCGTCATGGGCCTTGCGGGAACCACGGTATTCCTGTTGGTTTACCCAATCCTCGCCCTCCTCATCAAACTCGATTCGAACGGGCCGGTCGTGTATTGCCAGTCCCGCGTGGGCATGGACAAGCGCAACCGCCTGGGAACCCTCACGGATACCCGCCGTGCCACGGACGTGGGCGGGAAGCCCTTCACCATTCGTAAGTTCCGAACCATGAGCGCCGACGCTGAAAAAAACGGACCCCAGCTCTGCGGCAAGGGCGGCGACTCGCGTGTTACCCGGATCGGACTCTTCCTGCGATCGACCCACTTGGACGAACTGCCCCAGTTCTGGAACATCCTCATCGGCGAGATGAGCTTCATCGGTCCGCGCCCGGAACGTCCCCACTTCACGGTGCGCTACTTCAAGGAAATTCCCACGTACCGCGAACGCACCCGTTATGTCAAGCCCGGCCTCACCGGACTGTCTCAGATCGTTCTGGGATATGACGACTCCCTGGAAAGCGTAATCCGCAAGACCCATTTCGACCTGGCCTACCGCGCCTCCATGTTTACCGTGGGCGCCTGGATCCGTCTCGAGACGTGGGTCCTGTTCAATACCGTGAAATACCTGCTCAACCGCGGCCCCTTGACGGAAGCCGCCCAGCCCCCGATCGCGTCGGAACCGGTTTCGGTCGCCCTAGGCCGCCTGCGCCAGGCCATGATCCGCCATCGCGGCACCATCATGCCCACCTTGGTCATGACCAATTCGAAGCCGGACGCGAACCCGCCGGAATCGGAGCGCCCGGCTTCGGCCACCCCGCAAATCTCCAATTTCTTCACCATCGACGTCGAGTGCTGGTTCCACGCCCACAATCTGCACATGCCCCGGTCGGCATGGGAAGGTTCCCGGACCCGGGTAGTCGAAAATGTGCAACGGATCTTAAGCCTGCTCTCGGCCCATGAGGCCAAGGCCACCTTCTTCATCTTGGGATGGGTCGCCGACCGCTTTCCGGAAGTGGTCCGCATGATCGACATTGCCGGCCATGAAATCGGCACCCACGGTTATCACCACGAAATGCTGACGGACCTGACCCCGTACCAGTTCGAAAAAGACTTGGACATGTCCCTCAATGCCCTAGGTCGCTATACCAGCCAGAAGATCGTCGGGCACCGTGCCTCGAACTTCAGCGTGGTCGAATCAACCATCTGGTCCCTGGAGATCATGTCCCGCTACGGCATCGAATACGATTCCAGCATTTTTCCGGTAAAGCGGAAGCGCTATGGGATCAATGCCTATCCCAACCGAATGCCGCATATCATCGACCTGGGAGGCGGTAAATCCATCAAGGAAGTCCCCATGTCCGTGGCCGATATCGTGGGTAAAACCCTCCCCATCGCCGGTGGTGGCTACCTTCGCCTATATCCCCATGCCTTCACGGACATGTTCATCCGCAGCCAGAACAAACAGGGCCGTCCCGCCATGCTTTATTTCCATCCCTGGGAATTGGACGTGAAGCAGAAGCGCATTGCGGCGGGGGCCTTGGAATCCTTCCAGCATTACGTGAACCTCGACACTACCGAGTGGAAGCTCGACAAGCTGCTGGGGAACCACGCCTTCACTTCGGTGAAGGAAAATCTGGAAAGCGAAAGCATCCGCGCCATGCTCGCCCGGAACCCGGTGAGCGCGCGTTATCCGCGGCCCACATCCATGTTCGCGGACGCCCCGGCAAATCATCTCTCCCCTTGGAAAACCACCACTCCGGGAAGTTTGGTCGCAGCCTGATCTTTGTCGCCATTCCCCGTCTTTCCGGCGATTACCCGCAAGCGCCTATTCAGCTGCGCCGGTCCGGGCTGGGTGACTTTAAATGATTTTGTAATGGATGGGGATGAGCAGATTGCCGCAGTGGGCGCATGCCTTGTCCTTGCTGCCGGCGGTTTTTCCGCACCGGGGACATTCGGGGTTCCCGTTTCCGTGGGGTTCGGCGGGTTCGGCGGATTTTCCGGACCCGGGGGATCCGGCGGGACGGCGGAAGCGAAGATGACGTTGGGAAGGCAGGATGAGAATGACACCCCAGCCGATGGGACCCAGCGCCATTCCCAGGAACAGGCCCCATTGTGGGAAGCCCTTGCGGTATCCCAGATAGAGGCCGACCAGGCCCGAGGCCACTAGGTACCAGATAGATCCGTGAAAGAAGATCATGAAAAGGCCTCCGTCAGGATCCGGTGACCGGGTTTTCCAGGGATCCTATCCCTTCGATGTCGATGCGCACCCTATCCCCCGCTTTGAGCCATACCGGAGGCGTGCGCGCGAAACCGACGCCCGCAGGGGTCCCCGTGAGGATCACCGCCCCCGGCCGGAGGGTCATGGTGGAACTGAGGGATTCGATTAAGGTGGGAACGTCGTAGATCATGTCACGGGTCCCTTGATCCTGCATCAGCTCGCCGTTCACATAAGTACGGATCCAAAGCGCGGAGGGATCGGGAATCTCATCGGCGGTGACGATCCAGGGTCCCAGGGGGCAGAATCCGTCGAAGCTTTTGCCGCGCGCGAATTGTCCACCGCCCAGGTTCTTGTCCCGCTGCCAGTCACGGGCGGTCACGTCATTGGCGCAAGTGTATCCAAACACGTATTCCAAAGCGCGATGGCGCGGTACGTCCTTGGCCGTGCGGCCGATGATGACGGCAAGCTCCCCTTCGAAATCCACCTGGGTGCTTACCTTGGGCACGGGTATGGCTTCGCCCGGACCGGTCAGGCTGTTTCCCGCCTTGATGAACAACAAGGGCACGGGCGGAGTCTCGGACTTGCCTTCCTTGGCGTGCTCCTTGTAGTTGAGGCCGATGCCGAGGATATCGACGGGGAGGATAGGAGCGAGCAGTCGGTCGACCGCAACCCTTTCTTGCGAGAACGCCAACTCCAGAGGGAAGAAGGGATCGTCGGGGTGGGAGTTGAGGAGCAAGGACGCGCTTCCGTCCGGGTTCAGACGTCCGCGCAGGGTTTTGCCGCCGAAGCGGAAGCGTATGAGTTTCATGACTCTAAATTAGTAGGAAAACCGCCACCCGTACAATTGGGATGGTGGTCCCCGGAACACGTCGCTCGAGAAGGACAGGACCGGGATGCCCTCAAGGAATACGAGTAGGCACCAATCGCCAATTCGGACCCAAATCCAGCATGGAATCGTCATTTTTTGGGCAGTTTCAATGTCCTTGCTTGCGTTTTGATGCAAAATGCATTATAATGAATAATGCATGCAAAGGAGTCGAAATGCCTTCCATCCAGGTCCGGGAACTTCCCGATCCCATCTATCGAAAACTCGTCGCCGAAGCGGAAAAGGAACATCGCAGTTTGGCGCAACAGGCCGTAGCCGTATTGGCAAGAGGCTTGGGTGTGAACGATGACGCGCGCGAAAGGCGCAGGCGTGTCCTGGATCAAATCAACCGGTCGCTAATCAAGACCGCGGGAAAAAAGCAATTGAATCCCGCCAAACTCGTCCGCGAAGAGCGGGACCGATGAGGGTTGTGCTCGATACCAGCGCAGCCATCGGCATCGTCATGCGA
>JALYSE010000058.1:15022-20941 GCA_030854955.1 Fibrobacterota bacterium
ATCCCTGGGTTGGGAAGCGAATGAAAAAGCCGTGCGGGAAGCGGAATGGGTCGAAGCGCCTGATCTGATGATCGCGGAATCCGCGAATGTTTGCTGGAAATACCACATGCACGGAAACCAGAGCCTGGAAAATTGCGAGAAGGCATTGGAACAGGCGATTGCCTTGCCCGATGAATTCGTGCCGGCATCCGGACTCTATCGCGAAGCCTTCGCATTGGCCGCCGCTGGGCAGCGGCCCGCCTACGATATGTTTTTTCTGGCGCTTGCGAGGAGAAACAATGCGGTTTTGATCTCCCTTGATAAGGGCCTGCTCGCTTTCGCGGCAAAACACGACGTGAAAATCCTGGGCTGAACGGAACTTGAGCGAGAGGCCCGACCGGGCGGTCCGCCGATCAAAATGATGGGTGTGATTCCATACAGGGAACGGGCGTTCAGAGAACGGGCGTTCAGAGAACGGGCGTTCAGAGAACGGGCGTTCAGAGAACGGGCGTTCAGAGAACGGGCGTTCAGAGAACGGGAGGCAGGCCGACGGGGAAGAAACAGGCGGCTTCTGAATCGGCTGCCGGGAACAGGGCCGGCGTTTCCTTCCGGCAGCGATCCTGGACGCGCGGGCAACGGCCCGCGAAGGAGCAGCCCGGAGGCAGGTTTACGGGCGAAGGGATTTCGCCCCCGAGGAGCTTGGGCCTGCGGCCGCGATCCAGGGTGGGAATCGATTCCAGCAATGCGGCCGTGTAGGGATGGCGGGGATGGGAGAACAGATCCCGCGCCGTGGCCGACTCCACGATCTTGCCCAAGTACATCACCAGCACGCGATCGCTGATGGCCTTGACCAGGGAAAGATCGTGGGAGATGAAAAGCAAGGAAAGCCCCAATTCCGCCTTCAGGTCCATGAGAAGTTGCATGATCTGCGCCTGGACGGAAACGTCCAGGGCCGCAACCACCTCGTCGCAGATGATCAACTTGGGGCGGAGGCCGATGGCGCGCGCGATGCCGATGCGCTGACGCTGGCCGCCGGAAAAGGCGTGGGGAAAGCGGTGCATGTAGTCCGGGGACAGGCCCACCTTCTTCAGGAGACCGGCAACCCGGTCGGGCAACTCCCGGGACGGGCATACCCCGTGCACGCGCATGGGTTCGGCGAGCATTTCATAAACCGTATGGCGCGGATTCAAGGAGGTGTAGGGATCCTGGAAGATGATCTGGAAATCCTTGCGGAAGGGATTCCAGGCGGAAGGCGAACGGATATCGATGCTATGGCCCGCCAGGGACAACGCGCCTTCGGTGGGAGGCGTGAGTCCAAGGATGGAAAAACCCAGGGTGCTCTTGCCGCAACCGGACTCCCCCACTACGGCGAGCACTTCCCCCTTGTCCATGGAAAAACTCACGTCGTTCACGGCCTTCACATGTCCTTGGACCTTGCGGAGCACGCCGCCGACCACGGGAAACCAGGTCTTGAGCCCACTCACTGCCAGCAGGGGCCGGCCTGTGTCCGGAGGGACGGCTCCGCCGCGGACGGATGGGAACGCTGCGGCGCTCATGGCCCGGTCTTCACGGCGGAAATGTTCATGGCATCCCTGCGCGGGCCGTCCGGTCCAAACAGGAAACAGGCCACGCCGTGGCCATCGCCCGCAGGGAACAGATCCGGCTTTTGCGGGCAGGGTTCGAAGGCATGGGGACAACGGTCCCGGAAGCGGCAGCCGGGCAGATAATCGGCCGGACGGGGAACCTGGCCGGGAATGGGGCGGAGCAATTTGACGCCCGGGCCCGCCTCCTGATCCAGGCGGGGCAGGGCCGCGAGCAGACCTTCGGAGTAGGGGTGCATGGGGCGGCGCAGGAATTCCGGCACGGGGCTTTGCTCCACCAGGCGGCCGGCGTACATCACCCCCACCGTATCCGCGTACTGGGCGATGAGGTTGAGATTGTGGGTGACCATGAGCACGGCGGCGCTGAACTCCCGACGCAGGTCCTCGATGAGCTCCATGATCTGCGCCTGCACCGTCACGTCCAAGGCCGTGGTGGGCTCGTCCGCGATGAGCAGGGAGGGATTCAGGGACAGTGACATGGCGATCATTACCCGCTGGAGCATTCCGCCGGAAAGCTGGTGCGGATAGGAAGCCAAGACCCGGTCCGGGTCGGCAATGCCGACGCGATCGAGCAGGGAACGGATACGCTCTTGGGGATTGCCTTGGTATTCATGGTACTGGAACGGTTCCAGCAATTGGCGGCGGATGGGCCACAGGGGGTTGAGGGCCGCTCCCGGCTCCTGGAAGATCATGCCGATTTCCCCGCCCCGCAAGGATCGCAGTTCTTCCGGATTCATCTTCAGAATGTCCCGGCCACGGAACAGGATGCGTCCGGAAAGGACGCGGCCCCCGGGCACGGGAAGCAGTTTGAGCAAGGAGAGACAGGTTACGGATTTCCCGCAGCCCGATTCACCGACCAAGCCGTACGCCTCGCCGGGGTGGATTTTGAAACTGACTTTGTCGGTGATTGCGACGATGCCCTGATCGCCTTCGAAACCAATGGACAGGTCTTCCACCTCAAGCAGGGGTTTGGAAGCGCCATCCATTTCTGTAATGTACATATCCTTACGCCCAAACTTTCTGAATCTTCGATATCAAAGGGGCCTCTATTCGACGAATGTACGGCGGACGCGCCTCCCAAAGCTCAAACAGCTTGCAGTGGAATCCGCAGTTGATGCCGAAATTATACCTGGAAACTTCGGGAGTCCTCGGTTTTAAAGGAGATACGACCCCTCTCAATTCACCTTTGACGATATATTTTGATTTGATCCGGTCGTAACCGGCATGCGCTCGTGGGGGTAAGATGACGAACTTCAAATCATGGCTTTTCGCTGTTTTGGTGCTATCGGGTATTTCCCAGGCTTTGCCCGTCTGCAATCTTGTGTTTGACAAATGTCCGGGCAATTTCACCTCCGGGACCATCACCGTGCCCGAGAGCGTCATCTGGCTGGATCCGGTGATTCCGGTCTGCACCGAGAACGTGCAGGTGGTGACGGGAACCAATTCGGCACCGCCATCCATCGTATTCATCATCGATAATTCGGGGAGTATGAGCGCCGGTTCCGATCCAAATGCAACCAACTCGGATTGGACCGATCCGACCGAAGCCCGCTTCCGCGTGGTCACGACCCTATTGGATGATATCGCAAAAGCCTCGCCCAACGCGGAAGTCGGAATCGTCAGCTTTTCCCGGCGGTTGCAATTCGACTATCGCGACAATGCGGCCTTTGGGACCTTTTTCAAAACCGCCTTCCCGGGCGACGCCACCCAACATGACTCCTATATTCCCCTCACGGCGATGAATAAAGCCTATCCCGACGGCCGCAAAGGGGTGGACACTCTGAAAGCCCTCCTCAAGTACACCGGCCATGGCAACCTGGTCTACGGAAGTACCTTTCCCGCCACCCGCCCGAACAATTCGGTGAGCGATGTGACAGATCTGCGGAACGGGACGGATATCACGTTGGGCTTCGAGGCAGCCAAGGTGGCCATGGCGGAATCCAAAGCCGCCTTGGGGGACCAATACTTCATCTTCCTTTCCGACGGCGACCCAAGCTCCATCGACACTCCCCGTACGGGCATCGCCCAGGATTTCCAAAAAGGCATCGGGGTCCCCACCACCTTCACGGTCTTTTTCCGGAAGGAGAGGGACACGCCCACCGCGCCTAATAGCATCGTCACTATGACCACTGCCATCAAGGCCAACGGATATTCCTCCAGCAATCCCAGGAGCGCCTTCTACGCCACTAACCAAGCCGAGAGCCAGCTTCTCAGCCTTCTGCAGACCAGCGTCCTCAACCCCATCTTCGCCAACACCCCGGGCAAGGCCACCAGCGCGGTCATGACCGTGGGAGGAAGCAGCTACAACAGCAACAGCGTGACCACCTCCCACTTCACCTTCCTCAAACCCGTCGCCCTTTCCGGGGATCAGACCGTGCTGGATCTCAAGTACACCTACCAGTACACGGATTCGGGCGTGGTCAAATCCAAGGAAGTGCCTTACATCCTCACCGTGAAACGTTCGGGCGCCGCGCCTCTCGTTCCGGGGCTTACATCCGCCTGCCGGGAGCAGGGAACCATCGCTTTGTTCAACAAGGGGACCCTGGTGAACACGGTCACCGCCGACCATGACAATCTGGACGTGCGCCTGACCCTGGCTGCGGGCGAAGTCTGTGATGGTTGCAAGGTGGAAATTAAGCCCAATAAGACCGCAGACAAGGAGAATGTCACCCTATCCCCGGGTTCGGGATTCCAGACCGGCAACTTCGGGCGCGAGACTACCACCTCGGTGAAAACCGGGGACGGCAAGCTTCAGCACGTGCCCACCGACAGCATCATCATCACCTACATCAATCCGGACAATGTCTTGGACCTCATCCGCAGGGCCTTCCCCTATTCGGACGTCTCCACCGCCCTGACCATGGTCCGCCATAACGTCATCGCCCGCGGCGGGGATCTCTTCCTCTCCAAGCCGGGAGAGGACTTCATGCTCGTGACCCCAGGCAGCCTCAACCCTACTCCCGGGGATCAGGCCAAGAACTGGACCATCCTGCCGGGTTTCGCCTCACCGGCGGATTCCCAGCGCTACGTCGGCAGCGTCATCGAAGCGTCCCGGGCCTTCAATGTGGATGTCCAGATCTTCAGCAACCTGGGCGAATTCGTGAACAGGACGAAATTTACCATTTCGCAGGAGGAATTCTTGAAACTGGCCAAGGGCGTCAAGAACAATACCCGCCAATTGAAGGTGCTGTGGGGCGGAGGGGAAGCCCGCGCCTCCAACGGCCACTTGGCGGCTACCGGGGCCTATATCATCAAGACGACGGTGACCCTGATCGCCATACCCGGCATCGCCGAAGACGAGGCCGTCACCACGGATTTCCGCCGAATTGGAGTCTTCCGCCACAAATAGGCAGGCCCCGATCATTCGATATGATGGCCCGAGCGGGGATCAAATGCCTCCCGCACGCCTTCACCTATGAAGGTGGCGAGCAGCAGGGTGATGAACAGCGCCGTAACCGATGAGATGGCCAGCCAGGGCTTGTCAATGTTCTCCAGCCCCTGTTTGAGGATCTCTCCCCAGGACGGGGTCGGCGGCATCAGTCCGAACCCCAGGAAATCCAGGGCCGTGAGCGCCGAGATGCCCGCCACCACGGTAAAGGGAATCAAAGTGATGACCGGGGTCAGGGCGTTGGGTAGAATCTGGCGGAAAAAGATCCGCACCGGGCCGTAGCCCAGGGCCCGGGCGGCTTTCACATAGGTCATGTTCTTGAGCTTGAGGAATTCCCCGCGCATGTAATACGACAGCCCCACCCAAGTGAACATGGCGGTGATGAATAGCAGGATGCTGAAGGTCCGGCCGTAGATGGAACCCAGCAGGATGACCACGTACAGGAACGGCAGGGCACTCCACACTTCGATGAGCCGCTGCATGGTGATATCCACCTTGCCGGCAAGATATCCCTGCAGTCCCCCGATGACGATCCCGAGCACCCCGTCCGCAAGGGCCAACAGCAGGGCGAAGGCCATGCAGATCCGGAATCCGTAAATCAACCTCGCCAGCACGTCCCGGGCCGAGTTGTCCGTGCCCAGCCAATGTTGCCGGGAGGGCGCGTGGGGCGGATTGCCTTCCAGTTCCAGATTGGTCCGCAACGGGCCGTTGGGGATGAGGGGGAAAATCATGGATCCGCCTGCCGCCAGGAACGCCGAATCCTGGCGCAACTTCACATAGTCGGGCTCGGTGCCGTATTGTCCTCCGAACCCGGAAGCGGGATAGAACTTGACCACCGGAAAATAGGAGTTGCCCTGGTAGCGCAGATGGAGCGGCTTATCGTTGGCGATGAACTCGGAGCCCAGGGAAAGGAGGAAGGCAGTGCCCAGGATAAGCAGGGAATACCAGGAC